>CBJMYK010000185.1:0-3947 GCA_966433795.1 uncultured Thiobacillus sp.
CAGGATTTCGAGCAGATTCGACACCCCTATCGCGACACTTATTTTCGCGCGAGCGTGAGCGCGGGCGTCGCGACCTACCCGCAGCATCAGAGTGGCGACGCGCTGATCAAGGCCGCCGACGAAGCCCTCTATCAGGCCAAGCATCGCGGTCGCAACCGCATCCACGTCGGCGGCAACGCGCCCGCCTGCGTCTAGCCCAGAATCAGCTTCAGGCCGATCAATATCGTCACTGTTTCGAACGCACGCTTGATCCACAGATTGCCCTTGCGGATCGCGAGATGGCTGCCTAGGTAGCCGCCCAGGAGCGAGCCGGCGAGCAGAGCAGGCATCCAGTCCCACGCGACGGTGCCGATCAGGCCCAGCACAACGGCCCCCGTGCCGTTCCAGATCAAGCCGCAGAGGATGAGCGTGTACGCCACGGCGCGCGTGTAATCGAGCCCGAAATAGCGGATCAGCCAGATCGTGAGAAAGAGCCCGGTGCCGCTCGTGATCGAGCCGTTGAGAAATCCCACGAAAAACAGTCCCGCCATGCCGCCAGCGAGCGCGAGGCCGGCGCGGTTCCTGGGTTCGTGCGCCTGTCCGAGCTTCGGGCTGAAGACCGAATATACGCCCAGCCCCAGCGTCAGGAAGCCCAACGCGAGGGTAGCGGCCTGTTCGGGTATGCGCAGAACCGTGACCGCACCGAGTACGACGCCGGGCAGCCCCGCGCCGAGTATCAATAGCGAGAAGCGCCGTTCCAGATGCGACGCCTTCAGGTGGCGCAGGGTCGCACCGAGTCCGAGCGCGACGCTCGCGAGCTTGTGGGTGGCGAGCGCGACCCCGAAGGGAAGCCCGAGAAAGATCAGCATGGGGAACTGAATCAGCCCGGCGCCTCCTCCGGACAGGGCCGAGAAGAAGTTGGCCGCGAGCGACGCCACGAACAGGATCAGCTGGTCGAACACGCTACGCTGCGGTGACGCCGATCTCCGCGGGAAACTTGGCGTAGACGAGTTTCAGGCCGGCCGCCGCGACCGCTTTCAGGATCTGATCGGCAGTGGCGCCGTTGACGAAGAACTCGACCACGACGGGCAGTTCGCCCGCGAGTTCGAAGAAGCCGGCGTCGTGCCGGCCGTGGCGTCCGAAACCTGCGAGTGCGCGAAACGCAGAGCCGCCGGAAACGCCGAGTTCCTGCGCGCTGTCCAGCAGCCATTGATAAGTCAGCTTGCCGTGATGGCGGCTCGCTTCCGAGACAAACACCTGCAGGCAGAGCGCGTTCATTTGAAAAATCTCAGCGAATAGAAGCCGAGTCCTGTCGCGACAAAGGAGCCGGCCGTGTGCGAAAAGGCGATCAGGCCGCCAGTAAGCCAGAGTCCTCGCGTCAGGGCCGTCACGACCTCCGCCGAAAACGTCGAGAACGTCGTGAGTCCGCCCAGCAAACCGGTAATGACGAAGAGACGCGCCTCGGGCGGAACGCCCGGGTGCTCGGCGAACCAGGCGATGACGAGGCCGATGAGATATCCGCCGATCAAGTTGGCGGCGAGCGTTCCGAGCGGCATCGCCGGATAGGTCGGATTAAGCCACAGACCCAGCCCCCAGCGCAGCCACGCGCCCAGCGCGGCGCCCACCCCGACGGCGAAGAACGCGGTCACCGCGATCGAATGGCACACGAAATCATGCGCGCATTCTAGCCGAAGCCGCGCGGCGGCCTACATGGCGTCGCGGATGATCTCGTCGAGGAGCTGCTCGATCTCGGCAAACGCCTTTTTCAGCGCCGCGTTGTTCGTTGCGGGAGGCCGGCGGTAAGCGAGATAGACGTTCTTGTCGTTAGGAAGCGTGTACACCGCCACGCTGTACGGGCACATCACCATCGCCTGGGGATCGGCCTCCATCATGCGGCGCGAGATCGCGGCGCTGCAGAATTCAAACTGCTCGCCCGCCGTGTACACCTGTTTGGTCGCGCCGAGGTCCTTGCCCGTGCGTTCGAGCATCTCGGCGATCAGATTGGTGTGGTTGATCACGAGCCCCTTGCCCTCGATCGCCATCTGCAGCGCGTCGCGCACCATCTCGAACTGGCCTTGGGTCTTGTACACCCGCGCGTAGTCGCCGGCCGCGAGGGCGGAAAACGGGAGTAACAGCATCGCCCAAACAAAGAGTATTTTTTTCATTACGGTCTCCTCGGATCAGTCCTCATTTTTAGCCCTCTGCCGGCGGGATGGCAATGGGCCTTTGTTACACTCGGCGCATGAACAGGCTACTCAAGGCGGATGGTCGATTCTGGCTTACGCTCGACGGCCGAAACTTCCTCGGACGTGGCCGCGTCGAATTGCTGCAGCGCATTCGCGAAACGGGCTCGATCTCCAAGGCGGCGAAGGCGATGAAGATGAGCTACAAGGCGGCCTGGGACGCGGTCGACGCAATGAACGCCGCGTGGGAAGCGCCACTCGTCGAAAGCGGGCCCGGCGGCAGCCGCCTGACCGACGACGCCGAGCGGCTGATCGCGGCCTTCAGAAAGGCCGAAGTGCGTCACACCGCGTTCTTGGAGAAGCTGGCCGGAACCCTTCCGGAGCACACGCGCTGAGCTATCCACTTTTTGTCTTCGGCCCGGTTCGGTAGAAGCTCAAGGGTGCGGACCTTGCGACCGCCGGTTTCAGTTTTCCCACCACATGCATCTCGCACCGCTTGCAGTCGAAGCGCAGCGTGAGTTTCTCGCTGCCGTTGACGAGCGCGAGCGGCGCCGCGCGCACCGTTCCCGCTACCCCGACGACGCCCTTGGCCTGCTTCGGGCACAGACTCAACGAGTAGCGCACGCAGTGCTTGGTGATCATCAGCGAAACCTCGCCAGTCTCCTCGTGGCTCTCGTAGGCCGCGGCGACGACCTGCACGCCGTGGCGGGCGTAAAAGTCGCGCGCCTCGTGGTTGTAGACATTTGCGAGATAAGTCAGCGCGTCCTCGGGATAGCGCGCGGGCGGCTCGGTGGGCTTTTTCCGCAGCGGCCGCACGTACGCCGCGGCACGCGTCGCTTCGAGCGCGCTGACCGCGTCGCGCCGCAGCGTGTTGACGACCGAGGCCGGCACGAACCAGGGCTCGCTCAATTCCAGCGTCATACCCAAGGGCTCGAATACCGTCGTGCCGAACTTGCCGAGATGCTCGCGCAGCGTCGCCTCGCTTTTCGCGGCGTCCTTCGCCGGCTCCTTGACGTGGCGCGCTGAGACGGTCGCGGCGTGGCCGTCCTCGTCGGTCAGCGTCAGCGCAAAGCCGTCGGCCGTCTCCGCGAAACGCAGCCAGAGTCCGATGCGCCGCGCGCTCGACGCCTTGTCGAGCATGCGTGTCCAGTTCATGTCGCGGTTGCGGTTGAGCGCGGTGCCGGGCCGCAAATCCTTGAAGCTTGCGATCGGGTCCTTGGGAAAGACCCGCCATACGCCCTCACCCACGTTCTCCGCGCGATTGATCGCAAGCCCGGCAAGGTCTTTCTGCAGCGTGTAGTAGCACAGACCATCACCGTTGTTGAGGACGGTGCCGGGCGAATCGACCGCGAGTTCCACCCACTTGTCGCTGAGGCTGGTCACGTAGCCGATCGGAAGCCCGGAATTCTTCGGCGTATCGAAGGCCCCGATATCGGCCTTGCGGCCCCCGACGAAGTAGTCGGTGAACGCGCGGTTGAAGTTCTGGTTGGGGTCGGGCGTGAAGCTGAAGCTCGTACGGCCGGACGACGCGCGCGCGAGTTCCGGGCGGCGTTCGATGAGTTCGTCCAGGAGCTTGCGGTAGTGGGCGGTGATGTTCTTCACGTAGCCCATGTCCTTGTAGCGCCCCTCGATCTTGAAGCTGCGCACGCCGGCATCGACCAGCGCGCCCAGGTTGGCGCTCTGGTTGTTGTCCTTCATCGACAGCACGTGCTTGTCGTGGGCCACGAAGCGGCCCTGGCTGTCGACCACGTGGTAGGGCAGGCGGCAGGCCTGCGAGCAGTCGCC
>CBJMYK010000186.1:0-3912 GCA_966433795.1 uncultured Thiobacillus sp.
ACATCGTGACCGAGTCGTAATAGACCTCGCCCTCGCCCGAGAAGGTGCTGTAGACGCTGGCGACGAAGGCCGTGCCGACGCCGAGCGCCACCGGCACGTCCATGCCGAGCGTCCTGCGCTTGAGGTCGCGCCAGGCGCCGATGAAGAACGGCCAGGCCGAATAGACGACGACCGGGATCGTGAGAACTAGGCTCGCCCAGCGCATCAGCAGGCGAATGTCCTCGGTCATGTCGGTCGCCGTGTAGGTCGGCAAGGCGTACATCATGACCTGCATCATGCCGAGCCCCGCGATCGCGAGCCGCTTGATCGCGGTGTTGCGTTCGCGCTTGTAGATGTCGTCGGAGCGGCCGGGGTCGAAGGGGTGGGCGATGTAGCCGATGTCGGAGACGGCCTTGAGGATCGCCGAGAGCTGGATGCGGCTGTTGTCCCAGCGCACGCGCGCGCGCCGCGTCGCGTAGTTGATCTCGACCGACAGCACGCCCGGCAGCGCGGCGATGTGGCGCTCGTTGAGCCAGATGCACGCCGCGCAGACGATGTTTTCGAGGATTAGCGCGGCCTCGCGGACGTTCTCGGCCTCAACACGGACAAAGCTTTCCTGGATTTCCGGCAGGTCGTAGAGGCCGAGTTGGGCGAGTTCGGCCTCGGCTTGCTGCGGCGTCGCCGGCAGCGCCGTGCGGTGCAGGTAATAAGCGCCCTGGCCGCTGTCGATGATGGTCTGGGCGACCGCCTGACAGCCGCGGCAGCATGCGTCCTGGGTCTGGCCTTCGAACTCGATCGGGTAGTGGGCGCCTTCGGGAACCGGGAGCCCGCAATGGAAGCAGCCCTCCGAAAAAACCGGGGGGTCCGTGAGTAAAGGAGAGGAACTCACGAACCGCCCCGCAGGAGGACGCGGAAATACGACATGTCCGGGAGAGAGGTCGGACCTGCCGTTGGCGTCGAGCACAACTCGTTCGCAGCGCTGAAGTCGGCTGCCGCAATACCGGGGCAGCGGGTAGATGCCCCGGTCGGCGAACCGGACGCCCAAGCTTGTGACCCGGGCGTCACTCCGGTGGGTTTACACGTTGCATTTGCTATCGCCATTCTTCGCTGCTGCAGTGTTGCTGGGGCAAAGACACCTCGAGAGACGCGTTTGCACCACGGTTAAACGGGCAATTATAAAAGCGACCCGTATCGGCCCTCGCCACCCGTCCAAGCTTTTGCAAGATAGCAGCATTGAAGATGCGCATATCATAATTAACTTATCTGGCTATGGCAAGCGCATTCGAGCCGACACGATTCCGCTACCATGAGGACATGACGGAGTACTTCAAAACCGCCTCGTATTTTCCCCCCGTCGAGACCGCGCTCGTCGAGCCCAACGGACTGCTCGCGATCGGCGGCGACCTATCGCAGGAGCGACTTCTCGACGCCTACCGGCACGGCATTTTCCCGTGGTTCAACCCGCGCGAGCCGATCCAGTGGTGGAGTCCGGATCCGCGCATGGTGCTGCTGCCGAGCGAGATACGCGTCACCCGCTCGCTCGCCAAGCGGTTGCGCAACGCCGGCTTCGAGCTGCGCGTCGACAGCGCTTTCGTCGAGGTTATGCGCGGCTGCGGCGCGCCGCGCGAGGGCGCCTACGGGACCTGGATATCCCCGCTCATGATCGCCGCCTACGGCCGCTTGTTCGACACGGGGTATGCGCACTCGATCGAGACCTGGCGCGACGGCCGCCTGGTCGGCGGGCTCTACGGCGTCGCGATCGGCCGCATGTTCTACGGCGAATCGATGTTCAGCCGCGAGCCCGACGCGTCCAAGGTCGCCCTGGTCCGGCTCGCCCGACAATTGCAGCGCTGGGACTTCGGCCTCATCGACTGCCAGATGGAGACGCCGCACCTCGCACGCATGGGCGCGCGTCCGATGCCGCGGACGACGTTCACAGCGCGGCTGGACGAATTGGTAAACTTGCCGCATCTGCCCGGGCCCTGGACGTTTGACAGCTGATGCACCCGACCGAACCGCCTTTTCAGCGCATCCAGTTCTACCTGACCGCGCAATACGACTGCAGTTACCTGCCGGGCCGCCTTGCCCGCTCGCAGGTCGCGACGCCGACCCATCTGATCGACCACCGTGCCTACGGTGCACTGATCCGCGCCGGCTTTCGCCGTAGCGGCCAGTTCACTTACCGGCCGAATTGCGAGGGCTGCCAGGCCTGCGTGCCGGTGCGCGTCGACGTGTCGGGGTTTGCGCCGAATCGCACGCAGCGCCGCTGCCTCAAGCGCAACAGCCGGCTCGCTGCGCGTTTTCTGCCGCTCGACTTCAAGGACGAGCATTACGCGCTGTATCGCGCCTACCTCGGCAGCCGCCACGCCGGCGGCGGCATGGATCGCGACGGCCCGGACCAGTACACGCAGTTCCTGTTGTCTTCCAACGTCGATTCGGTCCTCGTGGAATTCCGCGACGGCGACGCCCTGGTGATGGTTTCGGTCATCGACCAGGTCGACGATGGCCTCTCTGCGGTCTACACCTTTTTCGACCCGGCGCGCGAGCAGGACAGCCTCGGGGTCTATGGCGTGCTGTGGCAGATCGAACTGGCGAAGCGCCTCGACCTGCCCTATCTCTATCTCGGGTACTGGATCGCGGAGAGCCGCAAGATGGCGTACAAGAAACAGTATCCGCCGCTGCAAGGCCTGGTCGACGGAAGCTGGCAGGCGCTCGCTACGTGAGGACCGCCCTCCTGGCTGGCGTGCTGGCCGTGTTGCAAGGCTGTGCCCTGACTGTCAGCGATCCGCGCGCGCGGGCGCCCATCGACGGCTTCGCGCAGTCGGGGGCCGATCCGCGTGTCTGGGTCGAGCCCGGCTTCGGGGCCTACGGCGCGCGCGTGGCGGCCGCACTGCCGGCCGCGATCGCGACGGTCGAGGCGGCGCACTACCGGCCCTTCGCGCGCGCCCCGCGCGTCTATGTCTGCGGCAGCCAGCAGTGCTTCGAACGCTACGTGCTGACGCCCAGACTGTCGGCCGCTGTCGTACCCGACAATCGCCTGGTCCTCTCGCCCAAACTCGATGGCCGCGAAAAGCATCGGCTTGCAGCGCTGCTGACCCATGAACTCGCGCATCTCCATCTCGGCCAGCGCATCGGCCACTATCACAGCACCCTGCCGGTCTGGTTCCACGAGGGCTGGGCGTCGCTGACGGCGGGCGGGGGCGGCGCCGAGTATGCGAGCGACGCGCAGGCCTGGGCCGCGATCCGCGAAGGGCGACGCATCGACCTCGCGGCGCGCGACACGCGCGACAAGCGCCATCGGGCCAGCGCCGCGCGCCTCGATATCTACCGCTTCTATCGTCAGGCGATGATGCTCGTCGGCTGGCTCAAAGCGCAGGACGAAAACCGCTTCCGCCAACTGGTCCTGGCCGTGCAGAATGACGAAGATTTCGAAATCGCCTTCTGGAACGTCTACGGCCGAGCGCCCGCGACGCGCCTCGCCGGGTTTTTCGACGGCCCGGCGCTCGCGGCACCGGCCCTCGCCGACGCCGGGCAGATCCAGGCCGCACCCGCAAACCCCAACCCAGGTTCTCCATGAAACCCTATCTCGACCTGATGCGCCACGTGCTCGAGCACGGCACCCGCAAAGACGACCGCACCGGTACCGGCACCCTGTCGGTGTTCGGCTGGCAGACGCGCTACGACCTCGCCGACGGTTTTCCGCTCGTCACGACCAAGAAATGCCATCTGCGCTCGATCATTCACGAGCTGTTGTGGTTTCTCCAGGGCGACACGAACATCAAGTACCTCAAGGAAAACGGCGTATCGATCTGGGACGAGTGGGCCGACGCGCAGGGCAACCTCGGCCCCGTCTATGGCCATCAGTGGCGCTCGTGGCCCAGGCCCGACGGCGGCACGATCGATCAGATCAGCGAAGTCGTGAAGACCTTGAAG
>CBJMYK010000187.1:0-3869 GCA_966433795.1 uncultured Thiobacillus sp.
CGGAGAATCGTGCGACGGGACCGGCGCCGGTTTTCGAGCGACGTGAAGTCGCCGATGAGATCGACCAACAGTTGCTGCCGATTTTCCTCGAGGAAGCCGACACCCTCATGCCGGACACCAGCGCCCGACTGCGCGCATGGAAGGCCGAGCCTGCAGCGGGCGGCCCGCGCGATGCATTGCGGCGCAACTTGCACACGATCAAGGGGAGCGCGCGCATGGTCGGGGCGATGCGCCTCGGCGAGCTGACGCACGTGATGGAGTCACGTGTGATCGCCGTGATCGACGGGCAGTTGAATGCGACGGACGTGGTGTTCGACACGCTCGAGGCCCAGTTCGACCGCCTTGCCGACGCCGTCGAGCGGCTCAAGCAGGGGGATCTGGCCCCGGTCATGGACGACGCGCCGCTGGCGGCGCCGACCGAGCCGGTGCTCCGGGCCGACGAAGCCGGCGCGCCCGCCCACCCTGCGGAAACGCTCGCGCCGGCGCCGGCCGTCAGCCGCGACAGCAACGCGCTGACGCTGCGCGTTCGCGCGGATTGGGTCGACCGCATGGTCAACCAGGCAGGCGAGGTCGCGATCGCACGCTCCCGGATCGAGAGCGAGGTGTTCGCGTTCAAGCGCCACGTCAACGAGCTGTCGGACGCGCTGGCGCGGCTGCGCGGCCATATCCGCGAAGTCGAAATCCAGGCCGAGTCGCAGATGCAGGCGACGTTCCAGACTCAGGGGGTCGCCGAACAGTTCGACCCGCTGGAGTTCGACCGCTTCACGCGTTTCCAGGAAGTCACGCGCTTCCTCGCCGAAAGCGTGAACGACATTTCGACCGTGCAGCATATTCTGCTCGCGCGGCTCGGGGAGGCCGATGCGGCCCTGATACAGCAGACGCGGTTGAATCGCGAATTGCAGCAGGACCTGCTGCGCGTGCGCATGGTGCCCTTGTACTCGGTCGCCGAGCGTCTGTATCGCACGGTGCGGCAGACTGCGCGTGACGTGGACAAGCGCGCGCAATTGGACATCCAGGGCGGCGATCTCGAAATCGACCGCTCGGTGCTGGAGAAAGTCACCGCGCCGATCGAGCACCTGCTGCGCAATGCCCTCGCGCACGGTATCGAAACGCCCGACGCCCGCCGCGCGGCGGGCAAGCCGGAGTTCGGCGAGATCGTCCTTTCCGCACGTCAATCGGGCAACGAGATGCTGATCACCGTGAAGGACGACGGTGCCGGCCTCAATTACGCGCGCATCCGCGAGAAAGCCGAGGAAAAAGGCCTTCTGCTGCCGGGCGTCGAACCGACCGAGAGCCTGCTTGCGCAAATGATCTTCGCCGCGGGTTTCTCCACGGCGGAAAGCGTGAGCCAGGTCGCGGGCCGCGGCGTCGGCATGGACGTGGTGAAGAGCGAGATCTCCGCGTTGGGCGGGCGCATCGACATCGCGTCGACCGCAGGCGCGGGTACCAGCTTCCACATCTACCTGCCGCTCACGCTCGCGATGACGCAGGCGGTCATGATTCAGGCGGCCAAGCACGATTACGCGCTGCCCGCGCCGCTCGTGCAACAGGTACTCGAACTGAAGCCGCACGAGCTGGAACAGGCCATGGCTGCCGGCGAAGTCGTTTGGCGTGGTGCGCGTTATCCCTTCGCCTATCTGCCTCATCTGCTCGGCGATACCGAGGCGGCGCACGAAGTGCAGCGCTACAACCCGGTGGTTCTCGTTGCGAGCGGCGCGAGCCAGGCGGCGGTACTGGTCGACCTCATCGAAGGAACGCGCGAGATCGTGGTCAAAAACATCGGCCCGCAGATCGCGCGTATCACCGGTGTCGCCGGCGCGACGGTGCGCGGCGATGGGCGCGTGATCCTCATCCTGAATCCCGTCCCCTTGGCGCTGCGCTGGGCGAGCGTCCCGCGGAACGCGGCGGAACGCGGCGCGCCAGCGGCGCCCGTCGAGGTCGCCGTCGCGTCACAGGCGCCACTGGTCCTGGTCGTCGACGATTCGCTGACCGTGCGCAAGATCACCACGCGCCTGCTCAGCCGCGAAGGCTTCCGTGTGGACGCGGCGAAAGACGGCGTCGACGCGCTCGAAAGGATGCACGACCTGATCCCGGACGTCGTGCTGCTCGACGTCGAAATGCCGCGCATGGACGGCTTCGAACTCGCGCGCGTCATGCGCTCGGACGAGCGTCTCAAGTCCGTTCCGATCATCATGATCACGTCGCGCACGGCGGACAAGCATCGCAACCATGCACTGGAAATCGGGGTGAACGTGTACCTGGGCAAGCCGTACCAGGAGCAGCAGCTGCTCGACGCGATCGCCGAGCAGCTTGGTCAGACGACCGCGCCAGCGGTCTGAGCAAGGCGCGGGAAAATGGGCGCGGGCGTTCGCCGCTGACAGTCAGAGCTTGAGTTCGCCGAGTTCGGCGCCCGCGAGCGCGGCGAGCCGGGCGTCGCCCGCGCCTGGATCCCGGACATAGGTCGTCGCGAGATGGCGGGCGGCGTCCAGCCAATGGCTTTGAGCGCGCTGCACGAGCTCGGCAAACGGCGCACTGTCGCGGCTTCCGAGCCAGGCTTCGTACGCCTGAGGCAGGGCCGGAAAAAGGGCGCGCCGTAAGCCCGAGAGATTGGCGAGATAGAAATGCAGCGAGCCGGTGGCATCGCGTTCGAGCAGCGTGGGCAGGGTGACCAGACAGTCCGCCAGATGGTCGCGAACGGCGCGGGCGAGCAGCTCGGCATGCCGTGAGTTCAGCTGTCCTAGCATCGTGTTCCAATCCTCACCGAGCAGCGATTCGGCGCGCGCTTCGCCGATTTCATGCAGGATCATCGCCTCGCTTTCGGCCTCGGCCATGCGGTCCAGCGCGCGCTCGCTATCGCCATCAAAGCCGTAATGCGCGAATGCACGGCCGAGCGCCGTGTCCTTTTCCTTCCATTGCCATTCCTCGTACTTGTTCCAGAGCAGGCGCCGCACCGCGTCCATGCGCAGGAAAATGGCACCGTCGCGCATCGCGGCCGGCGGCGCGATGAGATCGCGCGCGTACTCGCAGCCTGCGACGAGGACCTGCACGCCCTCGCGCACCTCGGCGCGCTTCAGTTCCGCGAGCACGAAGTGCGGCTTGCGGAAGCGCCCTAGGCCGCTGCTGTAGACGAGGCCTCGCGGGATCAGTGCGCGGTTGACATCATCGGTCTCGAAGGGGTCGATTTCGCCTGCGTCGAGGGGAAGCCGCGCAAAATCCTCCTCTTCGACGGTGTCCCAGAGACTTTCGCGGGCGTTCAGCCAATCGCCGAGCTCGTCGCGCGGTAGCCGTGCGCCGTAGGGGATCTCCATCTCCCAGCGATAGTATTCGCGCATCTCGAGCAGGAACGTGCACATCGTCATGTCGCGTGCGTGACGGGCATCCGCGATGGTGCAGTTCTTCTGCACGGTGTCGATCAGGGCGGACAGGTTTTCGACCATGGAGGTGCTCCCGGAACAGCTTCACCTCGAAGTGTACAAATAAATACAGCCCGTACAACCGGGCTGTATTTAGGGGCATTGAGCGTCTTCAATGACGCCGGTGGGCGCCGAAATAGCTGAGGTCGGCCCGGGTGCGACGGCTGAGCTCGAAGCGCGCGGCGTCCGCGCCGCTGAACTGGCTCGCCAGCTCGCCGTAGACTTCGGTCGCCCAGTGCTTGTCGTTGAGGGCGTCCGCGATCCCCTCGGCCCAGCGCAGCTTGTCGGCCGGTGCGGAGAGGTGGGCACCGCACTGCGCGTACCACTTCTTCAGTCCTTCAGCCGGGACGGCGAAACCCTTCAGCCGGTCGATGAACTGGATGCAGGCGTCGCCCGTGGAGCACCCGGCCGCCGCCGCCGCATAGAGTTCGTCGGCCTTGGCGTCGTTGCCCATCG
>CBJMYK010000188.1:0-3850 GCA_966433795.1 uncultured Thiobacillus sp.
GTGTCGACCATGTCGTCCATGATGATGCAGGTGCGGTCCTTGACGTCGCCGATGATGTGCATGACCTTCGCGACGTTGGGCTTGGGTCGGCGCTTGTCGATGATCGCCAGATCGCACTCGAGGCGCTTCGCGATCGCGCGCGCCCGGACCACCCCGCCCACGTCGGGCGAAACCACCATCAGATTCGGATGGTTGCGCTTCCAGATGTCGCCGAGCAGGATCGGGCTGGAGTAGATGTTGTCGACCGGGATATCGAAAAAACCCTGGATCTGGTCGGAGTGCAGGTCCATCGTCAGCACGCGGTCGACACCGACCCCTTGCAGCATGTTTGCCACGACCTTGGCCGTGATCGCGACACGCGCCGAGCGGGTCCGACGATCCTGCCGGGCGTAGCCGTAGTAGGGAATCGCGGCCGTGATCCGCGCGGCCGACGCGCGCTTGAGCGCATCGACCATCACCATCACTTCCATGAGGGTGTCGTTGGTCGGCTGACAGGTCGACTGCAGCACGAAGACGTCCTTGCCGCGCACGTTCTCGAGGATCTCGACCATGACCTCGCCATCCGAAAACCGCGAAACGGTGGCGCGCCCGAGATGGATATTGAGATGGCGCACCACGTCGCTGGCTAAACGCGGGTTGGCGTTTCCGCTGAACACCATCAGATTGTCTATGGACACGCGAGTCTCCGGCGGTTTGACTGGTCCGACACCACAACAAAAACAGCCGCCACCGGCGGCTGTTCGCTCAATCTGGCTGGGGAGGTAGGGATCGAACCTACGAATGTCGGAATCAAAATCCGATGCCTTACCACTTGGCGACTCCCCAATGGGTACTACTCAGACGCAAAAGTCGTACAAGGGATGCTTGTCCAGACCTTGCGCCACAAAACCTTGCATCGTGGCGGGCAACCGTCGCAGCACGCTGCGCGCCGCGTCTTCCGTAGCGAACGATGCAAAAACGCAGGCGCCTGAACCGGTCATTCGTGCTTCCCCGAATTGCCCCAACCACTGCAGATGGCGGCGCACTTCGGGATACCGTCCGACAACCACGGACTCGAGGTCGTTACGGCCCATGCCTGCGGAAAAGGGCGCTATTTTGAGGCTTGGCGTGTTGCGTGTCAATTCCGGCGCCGCAAAAATTGCAGCGGTGGGCACCTGCACCGGCGGCGTCAAGACGACGTACCACGCCGCAGGCGCACCGATCGGATGCAAGATCTCGCCGACCCCTTCGGCGAACGCGGTCTGGCCAAAAACAAAGACCGGTACGTCCGCGCCGAGGCGCAGCGCGAGCGCCTGCAGGCTCTCACGCGACAGATTGACGTCCCACAGGCGATTGAGCGCGAGCAGCACGGTCGCCGCGTCGGAACTGCCGCCGCCGAGCCCCCCTCCCATCGGCAGCAGCTTGTCGAGACGAATGTTCACCCCGGCGCCCGGGCGCGCATAGGGTTGCAGCAGACGGGCGGCCCGGACCGTCAGATCGTGGTCTTCGCTTACGCCGGCCAGGTCGCCCTGGCGCACGATCCGCCCGTCGTGACGCAGGTCCAGGTGCACCGTGTCGGCGTGGTCGATCAGCCGGAACACGCTCTGCAGCAAATGGTATCCGTCGGCGCGACGACCGGCGACGTGCAGGAAAAGATTGAGCTTCGCGGGCGCGGGAAAGGCTTGGCTCACGGCTCCAGCCAACTGTCGGCGACGAGACGGATTTCGAGCCCTGCCCGGCTCACCACGAGTTTGCGCGGCCGCGCGTCCACCCCGTATTGGAGGTAGTCGATGGTCCATCCGTCCTGGGTGATGCGCGTCGGCCGGCCGTCGTCGCCGCGCGAGACATCGGCCGCCCGCAGCGGATCGGGGCGGGCCTGTATCCACCATGCCAGCCCCGCAACGGGCAGTTCGTAACCCAGCGCTTCGCGCGTCAGCGCGTCGACGTCCGCGGCCCGGCGTGTCGGCTGACCCGGAAGCTCGAGCGCGACGCCTAGCCGATCGCGCACGATGCGGGCGACGCCCTGTCCGAGCGGCGAGGTCAGCAATACCTGGTCCCCCCCTGCACTGTGCTCCCAGCGAATCTGGCCAGCCAGGCTCTGATCGTCGGTCTGGACGCCGAGCCGCCCTTGCAGCGTCCAGGCGTCGGCGAAGGGCGCATCAATCGCTGCGCGCGGCGGCGCGACAGTCGCGCAGCCGCCCAGCGCCCACGCCAGCGACACGATCACTGCAAGACTTCGCATCAACGGCTGAGACGGCGCAGCGTTTCCAGCAGCACTTCGTTCCCCGGATGGGTCTGCAGGCTTGCCTGCCAGAGCTTGCCGGCCTCGTCACGCTGGCCCTGCGCCCACAGCACTTCACCCAGATGCGCCGCGATTTCGGGGTCGGGCCGTGCCTTGTAGGCACGCTCGAGATACTGCCGCGCCCGCGCGAGATTGCCCGAGCGGTATTGCGCCCAGCCTACGCTGTCGAGGATGAAAGGGTCATCCGGCCCAAGCGCGAGGGCCTTGTCGAGCAGGCCGATCGCCTCCCCCAGACGGTCGGTGCGATCGGCCAAGGTATAGCCGAGCGCGTTGTAGGCCTGCGCGTCATTCGGGCGCAGCACGATGACGCGGCGCAGGTCGGCCTCGAGCACGTCGAGTCTGCCGAGTTTCTCCGCCGCCATCGCCCGGTCGTAAAGGAGGTCCGCCGCGTCGGGATAGCGCTTCAGACCTTCCGAGAGCACCTCGAAGATCGCCGCGTGGGCCTTGCTGTCGCGCAGCAATTCCGCCTGGGCCTGAATCAGGCGCACGTTTTGCGCGTCGTTCTGGCCTTCCGTCGCGGCGAGCAGCGCCCGCGCTTCCTCGTGCTTGCCTGCCTGTGCGAGGAGCGCGGCCTGACGCGCGCGTGCGGCGACGAAGTGGTTGCCGCTTTTTACCTTCTCGTAATACGCCGCCGCGACGTCGGGACGCTTCATCTGCTCGGCTGTCTGGCCGAGGTAATAGTTGATCATGTCAGGGTCGCGCGGGTTGTATTCGAGCGTCTGGGTCAAAAGCGTGCGTGCGGCCTCGAGGTCGCCCAGCTGCAGCGACAACAGTCCCGCGGCAAAGCTCACCTCGGCATTGCGCGGAAAATCGCGCGTGAGCCGTGCGAACTCGGCGCGCGCCTCGGTGAACTGGTTCGCGCTGATCAAAGTGCGCGCGTAGGCCAGACGAATCTCGCGCGCATCGCTGTGCTCGGCGAGAAACGCGCGCATGAAGGCCAACGCCTCCGCGTTCGAGGTCCGCGCGAGTATCTGGGCCCGCAGCAAGGCGCCGGGCTCCCAGCCCGGGCGCAGGCGGTCGGCCTTCTGCAGTGCGGCCACTGCTGCGTCGAATCGCCCGGCGCTCGCCGCGGCCTGCGCGACCGCGAAGTCAGCCTCGGGCAGTTGGGGATGGTCGGCCGCCAGACGCTCCACCAGGCCGAGCGCGCCGGCCGGGTCGCGCATCTTCCCCATCATCGCTGCAAGATGAAGAAAACCGTCGGCCGGATTGTCCCGCAACAGGGCGCGCAGAACCGGCTCGGCCTCGCCATGCCTGCCTTCGCTCAGCAGCAGCGCGGCGAGCGTCTGCTGGGCGCGCGCCGAGTCAGGCTCGGTTGCGGCCCAGAGCCGCGTCGCTTCCAGCGCCCCCGCCGGATCGCGCGCGAAGGCTGCGACTTCCGCCGCCCGACGCGCGACGCGAGGATCGCGCGTCTGCCGCGCGAGGTCGAGGTAGGTCGCTTGGGCGATCCCGATCGCTCCGCGCTGGCCTGCGACCTCGGCCACGAGGAATTTGAGCAACAGCTCGGGCGTCAACGGCTGCCGCGGCAAGGCCGCCTGCGCCTTCGCGAGTGCTTCGGCCTCGGCGTCGGCG
>CBJMYK010000189.1:0-3844 GCA_966433795.1 uncultured Thiobacillus sp.
CGCGCGCGGTATTCGGCCTCTTCCCGGCCAACGCCAGCGAGGACGATATCGAGATATACCCGGACGAGTCCCGCGCCTCCGTCCTCATGAGCTGGCACAACCTGCGGCAGCAGACCAAAAAGCCCGAAGGACGGCCGAACCTGTGCCTCGCCGACTTCGTCGCGCCCAAGACCAGCGGGTTGAAGGATTATGTCGGCGCCTTCGTCGTGACCGCCGGCATCGGCGAGGACGAACGCGCGAAGGCCTTCGAGGCGGCGCACGACGACTACTCGGCGATCCTCTTCAAGTCGCTGTGCGACCGTCTCGCCGGGGCCTTCGCCGAGCACCTGCATCTGCGGGTTCGTCGGGAATTCTGGGGCTACGCCGGCGACGAGGCGCTCCCCAACGAAGACCTGATCGCCGAAAAGTATCGCGGCATCCGTCCGGCGCCCGGTTACCCGGCCTGCCCCGAGCACAGCGAAAAAGCAGGACTTTTCAGCCTGCTCGACGCGACCCGTGCGATCGGCGTCGAATTGACCGAGAACTTCGCAATGTGGCCAGGCGCGGCCGTGTCGGGGTTCTATCTGTCACATCCGAACAGCCAGTATTTCGCAGTGGCGAAAATCGAACGCGACCAGGTCGAGGATTACGCCCGCCGCAAGGGCTGGACGCTCGCGGAAGCGGAACGCTGGCTCGCGCCGAACCTGGGTTACCAGCCGACCTGAGCGCTACCAGCCCTGGTCGAGGATCTTCTCGAGCCAGAAGAGTCCGATCACGGTCTTGGTCTCGCAGATGCGGCCGTCCTTGACCCATTGCATCGCCTCGGCGAAGGGCAGGCGAAAGACCTCGAGGAATTCGTCGTGATCGCGGCCGTGGGTGCCGTCCCGCAGGCCCTTCGCGAGATAGAAGGCCAGCCGCTCGTCCGAATAGCCGATGCAGGGGTAGATCGTGGTGACCTCGCGCCACTCGCCCGCGGTATAGCCGGTCTCCTCTTCGAGCTCGCGCTTCGCGCAGCTGAGGTCGTCCTCGCCGGCGTCGATCTTGCCCGCCGGCAGCTCGATGAAATCGCGGCGCAGCGGGTAGCGATGTTGGCGTTCGAGCAGAAGGTCGCCGTTGTCGAAGACCGGAATCACCACCACGGCACCGGGGTGGACGACGTATTCGCGCGTCGAATCCTTGCCGTCAGGAAGCCGCACGCGGTCGCGCTTGACGTGCATCAAACGCCCCTTGAACACCGTTTCGCTGGCCAGTTCGGTCTCGGTGAGATCGGGAATGTCGTTTTCCATGGACGGTATGATACCGAGAGCGGACAAAAAAAATCCGGGTTCTTTCGAACCCGGCTAGAGTGAGGACACACGTCCCTCATTGCGGAGAACTTCCTGCCTGCAGCCTGAACTGCAAGCACGCTCATCCTACGAGGCACGTCAAAAGCTGGCTATACAACTTTAGTTGTAGAGAGGCGATAGTCCGTTGATAAAAAACGGATTTTATTTTTGCTTCGGCGATATTTTTCGCCGTTCGGCGTGTGCAAACCGCACCGCCTATTCCCACTCCGCCCCGAAAATACGACGGACCCGCTACAGGGACCTGAGCGTGTCGCGCAAGGCCGAGTATTGGCGCCGACTGACCGTCAGGCGTTCGTCGAGGCCATCGAGCCGCAGGAAGTGCCCCTCGTCCTCGCCCGGCGTTTTGCCGACCTCGCGGATGCGATCGCGCGCGACCAGACAGTTGCGGTGGATGCGCAGAAAGCGCTCGCCGAACTCGGATTCGAGTTGGGTCAGCGATTCTTCGATCAGGAATTCCCGTGCCGCGGTGCGCACGGTGACGTATTTCAGCTCTGCCTTGAGGTAGAGGATCTCGACAACGGGAATCAGGACGATCCGGCCTTTTTCGTTGAGTGACAGGTGCGTGCGTGCCTTGGGGTGCGCTTCGCGCAACTGATCGAGCGTTTTCGCGCTGAGCTGGTGCGCGCGCGCGAGCGCGCGGACCAGACGCTCGGCGCGGACCGGCTTGAGCAGATAGTCGACGGCATTGAGGTCGAAGGCCTGACAGGCGTAGGCGTCGTAGGCCGTGCTGAAGATGATGGCTGGCGGAGCGGCGAGCCGGTTCAGATGGGCCGCGCACTCGAGCCCGTCCATCCCCGGCATACGGATATCGAGCAGCACGGCGTCGACCGCCGTTTGCTGCACCAGTTTCAGCGCAGCGAAGCCGTTTTCGGCCTCACCCACGACCTCGACCGGCAAGCGATCATGGCAGTCGGCCAGTACGTCCCCCAGGCGTGCGCGCGCGGGGGCTTCGTCATCGACGATGAGGACGCGCAGCGGCGGGTTGGGTCCGTTCACGGGTATAGGGAATGATGATGTGAACCTGATAAACGGTCCCGAGCGGCTCCAACTTGAGTTGGGCGTCGAGGTCGAAATGCAGCAGCAGGCGCTCGCGGATGTTGGCGAGCGCGATGCGGTTGCCCTTATGGTGTCCGCCGTCGGCTGCGATCGGATTGCGCACGACGATGTGAACCTTGTCGGCGCTGCGGTAAAGATTGAGACTGATTTCGCCGCCGTCCGCCAGCGGCTCGATGCCGTGATACACCGCGTTCTCCACCAGCGGCTGGATCACGAGCGGCGGAATCAGTGCGTCCGACGGCATTTTTCGGATATGCCAGGCAACCCGCAGCCGGTCACCGAGGCGCAACTGCTCGAGTTCGAGATAGGCGCGCGTAAGCGCGACCTCGTCCTCCAGAGGCGCAAGCTGGCGCGCGTTGCCCATCAGGGCGCGGAAAAGGTCGGCCATGTTCTCGAGCGCATGCTCGGCACGTCGGGGGTCGTTGCGGACGAGCGCCAGCACGGCATTGAGGCTGTTGAACAGGAAATGCGGTCGTATCCTCGCTTGCAGCGCTTGGAGTCGCGCCTCGGTGACGGCCGGCGACAAGGCGCGGGCACGCAGGTTGAAATAGCCGAGGAGGCCGGCGCCGACCAGCAGCGAAAACACGACCACGCCGAGCGGCGAGACGTTGACCGAGGCGGCGAGCAGCGGAGCGAGCCCCAGCGCGACGAGCGCCGGCACGGTCGCGCCGAGCGCAAGCGTCACCCCGACGCCACGCCGATAGGACTGGGTGCGCAGCCAGCGTCCGACAGCGCAGAGTGTGAGCAGCGTGAGCAACAGCGCCGGCTGGGCGAAGCCGGAGAGCGCGAGAAATTCACCGATAAATGCGGCGAGGTCGGAGGCGCGCGCCGCGATGCTCGCGACGAGCGCCACTTCCACGCTCAAGGCGATCCGCAGGTTGACTCCGAGATGACAGAAGTTCGGCAGTTCGACCTCGCGGTTGTTATGATTCTTTCTTTTCACTGTGCGTTTTTGTTCCCATGAGCACGTCATCGACGCCGCCGCAAGGCGCCTGGTCGGGCCGCTTTTCCGAGCCCGTGTCCGAAATCGTCAAACGCTACACGGCGTCGATCCCTTTTGATTATCGGCTCGCGGCGTTCGATATTCAGGGTTCGCTCGCGCACGCGGCGATGCTGCACCACGTCGGCGTCCTCAGCGCCGACGACCTGGCGGCGATCCGACGTGGCATGGGTGAACTGCTGGAAGAGATCCGCGCCGGGCGCTTCGTCTGGTCCCTCGACAAGGAGGACGTGCACCTCAACATCGAGGCGGCGCTGACGGCAAAGATCGGCGACGCCGGCAAACGCCTGCACACCGGGCGCAGCCGCAACGACCAGGTTGCGACCGACATCCGCCTCTATCTGCGCGATGCGATCGACCGCATCCTCGCGGGCCTCAAGGCCTGCCAGACCTCGCTCGTCGACCTCGCCGAAGCCCACGCCGACACCGTCATGCCGGGCTTCACCCACCTGCAGGTCGCGCA
>CBJMYK010000190.1:0-3839 GCA_966433795.1 uncultured Thiobacillus sp.
GCAGCGGCCGCGTCGGGAAACGCTCGGCGAACGCGCGGATCGAGGCAAAGCTGCGGCGGGCGTGCAGCGCCAGCATCAGATCGGCCGGGTGGCCGTCCCAGGTGACCTGCACGCGCACCGCGTGGCCGGCTTCGCGCAGAAAACGCGCCCAGCGCGCAGCCGTGTGCCAGTTGCCATTGCGGTGCTCGCGGCCATAGGGAGTGATGAGGGCGATGCGCATGGGTTCCAGTGTAGCGCGCACAATGAATCGCGGATAATCGACGCATGACCGAAACCGCCATCAGCTCACGGGATAACCCGCTTTTCAAGCGTCTGAAAAAGCTCGCCGAATCGAGCCGCGCCCGGCGCGACGCCAAAATGACGCTGCTCGACGGTGAGCACCTGCTGGCGGCGTACCTCGACGCCGGGGGGACGCCGCATACCCTGGTGCGCGCTGCGTCGTTCGATCCCGACGGTCTGGCCCCGTTCGGGCGACGCTGTCCGCAGGTCAAGACGATCGTCGTGCCCGACGCGCTCTTCGCCGAACTCGCGCCCGTCGCGACCCCGACCGGCGTTCTCGCCGAGGCGGCGTGGCTGAAGCCGCCCCCGTCCGAGGAGGTTCCGCTCGTCATCGTGCTCGAGGACATCCAGGACCCCGGCAACCTCGGCGCCATGCTGCGCAGCGGCGCGGCGGCGGGGGCGACGCTCGCGGTATTGTCGAAAGGCTGCCATGACGCCTGGTCGCCCAAGGCGCTACGCGGCGGGCAGGGCGCGCAGTTCGTGCTGCCTATCCAGTACGGCGTCGAGCTCGGCGCGTGGCTGCGGGCGTTTTCCGGGCGGAGCGTCGCCCTCGCCTTGGAGGCGTCGCAAGACCTCTATGCGCACGACTGCACGGCGCCCACGGCGCTCGTCGTCGGCAACGAAGGCGCCGGCTTGAGCGTGGCAACACTGCAGGCGGTGGGTTCGCGGGCGCGCATTCCGATGCCGGGGCGGATCGAGTCGCTCAACGCGTCGGCGGCGCTCGCCGTGGCCCTGTTCGAGGCGGTGCGCCAACGGCGCCGTTGACGCTAGGCGAACGCGCTGCCGAGGGCCGTGTGCCAGTCGTGCTGCAGTAGTTCGGTCAGCTGCTCGGCCGGGACCGGCTTGCTGACGAGATAGCCCTGGACGATCCGGCAACCCAGCCTGCGCAGGCGCTCGAGTTGCTGCACGTTCTCCACGCCTTCGGCGACGGCGTCCAGATGAAGTCCGTCGCACAGCGCGAGGATCGACGCGACAAGTGCTTCGTTGACGGCGGCGGTGCCCAGGTCCTTGACGAAGTAGCGGTCGATTTTAAGGGCATTGACCGGGAAGCGTTTGAGGTGGGCCAGCGAGGAGTAGCCCGTGCCGAAATCGTCGACCGCGACCGCGACGCCCAGCGCCTTGAGCGCCTGGATCCGTGCGACGGCGTTGTCGATGTCCTTCATGAAAATGCTTTCGGTCAGTTCGATCTGCAGGAATTGCGCCGGCAGGCCGGACAGCTTCAGCGCCTCGCTGATCGAGCTGATCAAGGAACCGTGCCAGAACTCCTTGCCGGAGAGGTTGACCGCCACATCGAGGTTCTTGAATCCGGCGGCATGCCAGCGCGCGGTCTGCCGGCATGCGGCGAGCAGAAGCGCACGCCCGACGTTGAGTATTTCGCCCGTCTCTTCGAGCATTTCGAGGAATGAGGCGGGCGCCAGCACGCCTTTCTGCGGATGGTTCCAGCGGATCAGCGCCTCGACCGCGCAGACGCGGCCGCTCTCGAGATCGATCTGCGGCTGGTAGTGAAAGACGAATTCGCCGCGCTCGAGCGCGTAGTGCAGATCGGTCTCGAGCTGCAGCCTTTCCTCGGCCATCGCGTTCATCGCCGCGTCGTAAAGCTGGAAACGGTCGCGGCCGCTGCCCTTGGCGTGATACATCGCGGTGTCGGCGTTCTTCAAAAGACTGCTGCAGTCGGCGCCGTCGTTCGGATAGACACTGATGCCGATGCTGCTGCTGCAAAAGAGCTCGCGCTCGCCGATCTGGTAGGGGAGGGCGAGCGTCGCACGGACCTTTTCGACCACGTGCAGGATTTGCCCGGCACCGCGTGCGTCGTTGACGACTACGACGAATTCATCGCCGCCCAGGCGCGCCACGGTGTCCTCGTCGCGCGCGATCGCACGCAAACGCCGCCCGACCTCGGCGATGAGTTCGTCGCCGCTGGCGTGGCCAAGGGTGTCGTTGACGCGCTTGAAGCGGTCGAGGTCGATGAACATGACCCCGACGAGCGTGCCGCGCCGCCGGGCGCGGGCGAGCGCCTGCTCGAGGCGGTCGCGCAGCAGCATCCGGTTCGGCAGGCCGGTGAGGGTGTCCTGGGTCGCCAGGCGTTCGCGTTCGCGGCTGACGCGGGTCGAGTAGAACAGCACCGCAGCGGCGACGACCAGTCCCACGAGCAGCGCGATTCCGGACAGGAAATACATCCAGAAGCGCGCCACGCGATGCGCCTCGTACGCCCTTTCGCTCGCCGTGATCGCGACCCGCTGGACTTCTTCGTCGAGAAGCGAGAGCAGCGTCATGACGTTGTTCTGGGCCGGAATGGCCTGCTTGAGGGCGAGGTCGACGCCATCCTGGGTGAAGTCTGCGCTGATCAGGTCGATGACCTCTTCCTGTATCGGCTGGGCGAAGGTGATGCGTTTGCGATGCAGGTCGATCAAGTGCCGTTCGCGTGGGTTCAGCGGCAGTTCGAGCAGTTGCAGGCGTGCGGCGACAAATTCCGAGCCTTTTTCGCGGAAGCGCAACAACAGTTTGTCGCGTTCGAAGGGATCGTCGATCTTGGTCAGCATGAACATGATCAGCGTGCGCTCGCGCGCGGTGAGGATCATGGTCTTGGTGAGGGTCTGCTTGCGCATGTGGACGTCGACGACCGTCTTCATGTTGTCGGTCGTCATGCTCAGCTGGCGCAGTCCGATCGCGGTGACGAAGAGGATCAGGAACAACTGGATGACGAAGCCCGCGAGCAGCGCGAGCTTCCAGGTCTCCGGGCACTTGAATTGCCATTCGAGCGGCGACGAAATGGGGTCGGTGCGGTCCGGCATCGTCACGCGGGGAAGCTCGCTGCAGAGGAGGAAAGGGGAGGGGAAGGCAGGCGGCCGTCTCCAGGCGCCGCATTACAGAGCATGACCTGTCGAAATTGCGTCTCCCCCATGGGGGAGTTATCGGCAAGCCGGCGCGAAAATGAAGCAAAACCGCGGATGTTGTGCGGAAGCCTTGGTTTTCCGAGAAACTGACCGGCGGAGCGCCTAGCGCGACCGCAGGCGGGCCGCGATCTCCTCGACCGACATGCGGCTGGTGTCGATCACGGGAACGACGTGCGAACGGAACAGCCGTTCGGCCGCGCCCAGCTCGCTTTGGCACTGCGCGAGGCTCGCGTAGCGGCTGCCCGGAAAGCGTGCTTCGCGAACCGCAGCGAGGCGCTCCGGCGCGAGCGTGAGACCCCGCAAGCGGGACCGATGCGGCGCCAGTGCGCGCGGCAAGTCGTCGCTTGTGAGGTCGTCCGGCGTGAGCGGGTAGTTCGCGGCGCGCAGTCCGTAATGCAGCGCGAGGTAAAGCGCGGTCGGTGTCTTGCCCACGCGCGAGACGCCGACCAGGATGAGGTCGGCCTGGCCGAGGCGTTCCGGACTCAGGCCATCGTCGAGGTTGAGCGCGAAATTGACCGCATCCATGCGCGCCTCGTAGTCGCCTGCCATGCCGTGCGTGTGGCCTCCGCGGGGGGTCGCGGTCGTGCCGAGGACGCGCTCGAGCGCAGGTGTGAGGCGCTCGAACACATCGAATACATGAAGGCCGGCCGCTTTAAACAGCGCGCG
>CBJMYK010000191.1:0-3833 GCA_966433795.1 uncultured Thiobacillus sp.
AACCGGGCGCTGGGCGCTGTTCGGCCCGCAGATGCTCAAGATCAAGGACCGCCACCAGCGCGATTTCTGCTTCGGCCCCACCCACGAGGAGGTCATTACCGACATCGCGCGGCGGGAAATCAAGAGTTATCGCCAGTTGCCGCTCAACTTCTACCAGATCCAGATGAAGTTCCGCGACGAGATCCGCCCGCGCTTCGGCGTCATGCGCGCACGCGAGTTTCTGATGAAGGACGCCTACTCCTTTCACGCGAGCCGGGCCAGCCTCGCCGCCACCTACCAAACGATGTACGACGCCTACGCGCGCGTCTTCAGTCGCCTCGGCCTGAGCTTCCGCGCGGTCGCGGCCGATACCGGCGCGATCGGCGGCTCCGCGTCGCACGAATTCCACGTGCTGGCCGATTCCGGCGAGGACCTGATCGCCTATTGCCCGGACTCCGACTATGCCGCCAACGTCGAACTGGCTGAGGCGCTCGCGCCCGCCGCACCGCGTGCCGCACCGCAGGAGGCGATGCACGAGGTGGATACGCCGAAGCAGACGACCTGCGAGGATGTCGCCGCCCTGCTCGCCATCCCGCTGACCCGCACCGTGAAGCTCATCGCCGTGATGGCGGGCGAGCAGATGGTCGTCGTGCTGCTGCGCGGCGACCACATGTTGAACGAGGTCAAGCTCGGAAAGCTCGACGGCCTGGCCGATTTCCGCCTGGCGAACGAAGCCGAGATTCGCGCGGTCTTCGACTGCCCGCCGGGTTTTCTGGGGCCGGTCGGAATCGACCGTTCCAAGATCACGGTCATCGCAGACCGCTCGGTTGCGGTGATGAGCGACTTCGTCTGCGGCGCGAACAAGCCCAAGTTCCACCTCGCCGGGGTCAATTTCGGCCGCGACCTGCAGGAACCCGACCTGGTGGCCGATATAAGGAATGTCGTCGCCGGCGACCCCAGTCCGGACGGCAAAGGCAGGCTCGCGCTGTGCCGCGGCATCGAAGTCGGCCACGTGTTCCAGCTCGGAAACAAGTATTCGCAGGCGATGAACGCCACCTACCTCGACGAGGCGGGAAAGGCCCAGACGATGGAGATGGGGTGCTACGGGATCGGCGTGTCGCGCATCGTGGCGGCCGCGGTCGAGCAGAACCACGACGAAAAAGGCATCATCTGGCCGTCGTCGATGGCCCCCTTCTCGCTCGCGATCGTGGCGATCGGCTACGGCAAGAGCGAGACCGTTCGAAATGCCGCGGATACGCTCTATGCTGAGCTGACGGCGGCCGGCGTCGACGTCTTGCTGGACGACCGCGACGAACGCCCGGGCGTGATGTTCGCCGACGCCGAACTGATCGGCATTCCGCACCGTATTACGGTCGGCGAGCGCGGCCTGAACGACGGCATCGTCGAATACCAGCCACGGCGGGCGTCGGCCGGGCAAGGTGGCGCGGCGCAGAAAATCGCCCTCGCCGAGGCGAAGGCTTTTTTGATGGGAGTATCGGGAGACTGAGATGAGGAAGACGACGCAAGGCCTGCTGTTCGCCGCGCTGCTGCTGACTTCGACCGCATACGCCGGCGGGCAGCGTGAAGAGGCGCTGTCGGCCAATGTCCGGGCTTCGTTGCAACGCGCGCTCGCCGATACGGCCGTCACGCGGACCGCTTTCCGTGATCGCGCCGACGAAAATGCCTGGCTCAAGGAAATGTCGCGTCGTCTGGCCAAGCGCATGCCGAACGAGGCCGAACGGCTCGAATTCCTCACGACCCTGCATTGGGAAGCGTCGCGCGCCGGGGTCGATCCTCAGCTCATGCTCGGGCTGATCCAGGTCGAAAGCGGTTTCCGCAAATACGCGGTGTCGCCGGTCGGCGCGCGCGGCTTCACCCAGGTGATGCCCTTCTGGGTCAAGACCATCGGCAACACCGATCACAACCTGTTCCAGTTGCGCACCAATCTGCGCTACGGCGCGCTCATTCTTCGTCACTACATCGACATCGAACGCGGCGACCTTTTTCGTGCGCTCGGTCGCTATAACGGCAGCCTCGGCCGTCCCGAATATCCAAATCTCGTCGTCGGCGCGTGGAAGCGTCACTGGGATTACGTGCCCGCCACCCGTTCGGCGGAAAATCGAACGGTCGCCGCGTCGCGTAGCTGAACGCTGCGGGCTTCCGCACCAGGCAAGTCTTCGTTTTACCCTGTGGCCGCTAACGCGGCTCCGCCTTCGTCTCCTCAGACCCCTGCGGCCTGCGGCACGCCACCGTCGCCCCTGATCTCCCTCCCCCTCGGCTGAGCCGCGCTGCCTTCAACAAGGGCCTGACTGAGCACTTCGCGCTGTCGAAATTTCGACCAGCCGTCACCGAGCCGTCATGTTCGCCGCTGCTTCCGGGCCGCGCTTGCGCCGGCCAGGCCCCGTCGCGCCTCACTGGGCGGGCCCCGGCGCCTCGGAGCCCGCCTGGCACACGCTGTGCAAGGTCTCCGCTACGGGCTGGCCGCCCGCAATCACAATAACGGAGGCGACATGGATATGACACTGCAGTTGTCCCGCACGGTAAAGGGGCAGGAAGAAATCTTCAACCTCGGCCACACCCTGCGGCCCCGACAGCGCCAGATCCTGTTCACGGTCGGCAACGGCATTTCGTTCGGCGAGCTGCGCAGCAAGCTTCCCAATTGCGCGGAACTCGAGACGATGGTGAACGATCTGCTGCAAAGCGGCTTCATTCAGGCGCTGCGCAGCATGGCCGGCGCGTCCGCGCCGGGACGTAGCGATGCGGCGCGGGCCGCGCCGGCGCAGACGCCGGCCCAGTTCAGATACGCCCACGCCTACGTCCTGGATTTCATGGCCGTGCTGGTCGGCACCAAATCACCCGCGTATCGCAAGATGAGTGAAGTCCGAGACTTGGAAGACTTCAACGCGATCCTGCCGATGTGCCAGAAAGTCGTCGCAGCGGTCGCGTCGCCCCACCAGGCGGCCGAGATGGAAGCCGAGGTTGCGAAACGGATGGCCGGCTGACCCGAGCGACCCGTTGCGACGGCCGCGCCGCTAGCGCTGCGCCGCCTCGAGAAGTACCAGCGGCTTGGGCTGACAGTCCGCGGCTATCACGGTGCCGGGTCCGCCCGGCACCGCCTTCACGGTCCCGGCGAAAGGCGCTCTGAGTTCGGTATCGCTCAAATCCTTCCGCGCAATGGTCCGCCGCGCGGCGGCCGTAGCCAGCGCCGCGCGCGCCCGCGCATGGCGCAGCGTCGCTGCCTCGAGTTCGGTCGTCGACGACACGGTTCGGTCGAACAGTTCCTGTGCCCGCTCCGACTCGCGTTTCGCGTCGGCTTCGTCGGCCTCCGCTCGCGCATGCTCGGCCTCTGCCTCGGCGAGGCGCGCCTGCAGCACCGTGCGATCCAGCCGCAAAAGGAGCGCGCCCTTCTGCACCCGCTGCCCCGGACGCACCAGCACCGCCTCCACGACCCCCGAGACCCGGGTACTGAGCTCGACGGGATCGGCTGACGCCGGCAGGGCCAGACTTGCGAGCGATATCGTCGCGAGCGCGCGACGCGCCGTGTGCTGCTTCATTCCTGTGCTCCCTCGATGGGCGGCAACCTGCCGCCGGACAATGCTTCAAGCCGGGCCAGCGCCAGCGCGAGCTGGTATTCGACCCGCTTGCGGCGCAATTGCGCGACCTGGGTTTCGGCCATGCTCGTACCGAGATTCGTCTTCAGTTCGAGTTCGTATTCGGCCCGCGCCCGCTCCAGCGCCCAGTCGCGGTATTCGATCTGGCGGTCAGCCGCGACGTCGGCGCTGCCGCGCAGCCATTCGATTTCCTGCAGCGTGGCGAGCACGGCGTCATTGAGATCAAGCCTGAGCTTGTCCAGC
>CBJMYK010000192.1:0-3831 GCA_966433795.1 uncultured Thiobacillus sp.
CTGCGTCCCCCGCATGCGTAGCATCCTCGCCGCCGCGGCGGGTGCGCTGCGCGATCTCTTCAGCCTGCGAGTGCTCTGGGTCGTCGTCTGGCCGATGCTGGTCGCAGCGCTGCTGTGGCTGGGGCTCGGGGTCGCATTCTGGGAAAGCTTCTCGAACTGGATCGCGGAGGCGCTCGCGTGGACCGGTGTCGACGCTTGGCTGAGCGACGTGCGCCCGCTGTGGATCGCCCACGGCGTCCAGTTCCTCGTGTATCTGGTCGTCTTCGTCCCCCTGGTGGCGCTCACGGCGCTCGTCATTACCG
Source organism: uncultured Thiobacillus sp. (assembly GCA_966433795.1). Classification (GTDB taxonomy): domain Bacteria; phylum Pseudomonadota; class Gammaproteobacteria; order Burkholderiales; family Thiobacillaceae; genus Thiobacillus. The sequence goes on from CBJMYK010000192.1 coordinate 303, forward strand.
CGCTTTTCGCGATGCCGGCGCTGATCGCGGTGGTCGAGGAACGGCATTTCCCCGCGCTCCACCGCGAACGCGGCGGCGGATTCGTCGGCAGCCTGTGGAACGCGCTTGTCGCGCTGGTGCTGTTCGTCGGCCTGTGGATCGCGACGCTGCCGCTGTGGCTCGTCGGCGTCGGCGTGATCGTACCCTTCGTCGCCGCCGCTTACCTGAACCAGCGCCTGTTTCGCTACGACGCAGTCGCCGAGCATGCGAGCCGCGACGAGATGGCCCTGCTGTTCCGGCGGGAGCGTGCGAACTGGTGGCTGCTCGGACTGCTGACCGGACTGTTCCAGTTCGTGCCGCTACTCAACCTGCTCGCCCCGGTCTTTGCCGCGCTTGCCTTCATTCATTTCGGCCTCGCGCGTCTGGAGGACCTGCGACAGTCAAGGGCTTGACGAAAAACGCCGCCTGAACGCCTCGTCGAGATTGATTTCATGCGCGGTCAACGCACCGATCACGCAGTCATCGAGGCCCGCAGGCATTACTATGCGCCCCGCCGAATCTACGAGCCGCCCGGCCATGATTTCCGCCTGCCGCCGCGGCAGCAGCAAGGGGAGATCGGGATCGGCATAGCCATGCGGGTAGATCGGCCTGCCATCGGCGTCGTATTTGTCGGTCGCGCCGAGCGTATGCAGCAGTTCATGGGCGATGACGATATTGTTCTGGCGCGCCTGGCGCGGGTCGGCAAACGCATGGACCACGCCGATCAGTCCCTTCTCGATGCCGAGCGAATGTGCCAGCGCGACGCCGTCCTGCGGCGCGTGGTAGAGCACGAAAAGCCTGACTCGGCCGAGCCGGGGCAGCCATTCGCCCGACTGCCGATACACCCACCAGCGCAGACTGAGGCTCCACCAAACGGTCTTTAACACCCCGCCGTCGCGGGGCGGCGCCGGCGGCTTTTGATGCAGTTCCGGCAGCAACGTGATCTGCGCGGCCGGCGACAGCTTCGCGCCGTAGCGAGCGGCCTCGCGCTCGAGGAAAGCGCCGATGTCGTCGAAGTCGCTTGCCCGCAGCGCACGGATGGTCTGCGTCGCCTGCTGCGAACCGTCGCCGTTGATCGGGATCACGGCGACGTCGAGCGGTGCGCGCCAGCCCCGCACGATGGTCCGCTCCTGCCAGGTCAGGACGGCGACCGCGGCCAGTATGCCCAGCAGGAAGAGAATACGGACCCGACGAAACGTCATGGCAGCGCCGGCGGCCTCGGCCTGATGGCTGCCCGCCGCTGAGCCTGAGCCGCGTTCACGGCACGGCGGCCGCGGGCGCGGCCCCGGGGGTCGCTGCGGGACGGGCACCGAGGCTCATCTTGCTGCCGACCCGGTTGTCGCGCGCCGTATTCCGGGCGGGAGCCGACATTGCGATGCGGCCGGGCTCGAGGCCCAGCGCGAGCAACGCATCGCGCATGACCTGGCCACGCGCCTGGGCGAGCGCGACGAGCGCGGCATCTTCGATCTTCACCTGCCGCGTCAGGCGCTCGAGCAGCTCGGCATGGAAGGTCGACAGCGGGCCGCTGTCGCGGGTCTTGAAGCGGCGACCGAGGCGCTCGACCAGTTCGCTTTCCATGACCCGCGCGGCGGCGCCCGCGTTCTTGTCCTGGAAGCTCGCCCGCAGATTCCGGTAGGCCTCCTTGCCCACGCTTTCGGCATAGCGGTCCTCGAGCCAGGTCTGGATCTTGTAGTGGTTGACGTCCACCGGGCCGGGCGCCTCGCCGGGGGCGAGCTTGATGCCCGCAACGGCCACGGCTTCCATGCGCATCGCCTGCTCCTGACGGGCACGCCGGTCGACCTCGGGGTCGTAGCCGGGCTCCACGGTGAGGGTCAGCGCGGGACGCTTGGCCAAGGCCTCGGCCAGCGTCTTGAGCTTCTCCTGTTCCGGCGGCAACACGACGCTGCTTCCGGGATCGAAATTGATGGCTTCGAGCTTTTCCGGGCTGATGCCGAGCAGCTTGCCGAGCGCACGGAAGGGCGCGGTGACGATCTTCGTCAGCACGTTGACGATGGCTTTCCAGATGATCTTGCCGTAGCTGAACTGCGGATCGTCGAGGTTGCCCGACACGGGCAGGTCGAGGTCGATGACGCCGTTGCTGTCTTCCAGCAGCGCGATGGCGAGGTCGAGCGGAAGACGGATCGCATCGGGACTGTCGACGCGTTCGCCGAGCTTGAGTGTGTTGACGACGAATTTGTTCTGACCTGCGAGCTGGCGATTCTTGATCTTGTATTCGAGATCGACCGAGAGCTTGCCCGAATCGATCTTGCGGCCGGCGAACTTGCCCGAATACGGCGTCATTCGGGTCATCTCCAGGTTGCGGAAGCTGAGCTTCAGATCGGTGAAGTCGGTTGCCCGGAACGGCTGAATCGAACCGCGCACGCGCGCCGAACCATAGTCGTCCACCTTGCCGTCGAGCTCCACCTGCGCCGTGGTCCCCGGATCGGTCGAAAGACCCGTCACGACGCCACCGAGGTCGTGCATGCGGGTGCCGAACTGCGGCGTGAGGGAGAGATCGGCGAACTCGGCGTTCGCGCCGGCGATGCGCAGGCGGCCGACGGACAGCGGAAAGGCATCGGACTGAGCCGTCTGCCGCGGCTTCGCAGCGGCAGACGGCTTGCTCGCTTTGGACGCGCGCACGATGCGCTGCAGGTTCACCGATGTATCTTCGAAGATGATGATCTTGCCGAATGGGTTGAGTGCCACGAGTTCGTTCAGGTGCAGTCGATTCGGGTTGAGGCTGAAGTCGACGCTGTCGGAGGACAGCTTCCGCCAGCCGACGAAGGCCTCCTCCGTTTCCTCCTCGGTGACGGCCAGATCGTCGACCGCAAACCCGCCGCGGAAGCCGAGCTTCATGCCGGCCCGCGCCCGCGAAAAAGCCAGCTTGCCGCGCGTCGACACGGTGCCCGAGCGCAGGTGAAGAAAGGCAAGTTGATTGACGTAGGGGGCCAGGGGCTCGAGCGACAGCCCGGTGAGCTTCACGTCCATGCGGCCCGAGGCGCGGCCCGGAACAAGCGTGCCGCGGACTTCGACGCGGCCACCCTGCCTGAGCGCGAAACCCGCCTCGAGCGGAACGCTCTTGTCTAGATCCAGGCTGAGGTCTTTCACGGTGGCGAAGCCCGCGGCGACGTCGAGCTTCACCGGCGTCGGGGGCGAGCGGTCGACCATCGCGACTTCCAGGTCGTTGAGGCCGAGACGCGCGATGCGCACGTCCATGGGCGAGGCTTTTTCGCGACCGGTCTCGGCCGCCGGCGCGGCGGGAGCGCCGGGCGCTTTCCTGAGGATGTCGGCCCAGTTGAGATTCTTCCTCTTGTCGAGCGTCACATCGGTTCGGGCGCCGTTCAATTCCAGCGCCTCGATGTCGAGTCTTTTTTCTGCCAGTTTCATGCTCGCATTGACGAGCGCCGCGTGCCGCAACTCCGCCACCTGCCGCGACCCCGATTGCACGCGGACCGGTCCCAGCGCCGCGTTCACCGGGCCGACGTCGATGGCGGAGGTGGCGCCGACTTCT
>CBJMYK010000193.1:0-3758 GCA_966433795.1 uncultured Thiobacillus sp.
AGGTCAGCGGCAGCGACGCGAGTGCGGCCGCCCAGAAGGTGCTGCGCTTGGCGATCTCGGCGACAGCGACGACGACGAGCGCCGAGAGGGCGATCTTGAGCAGGTATTGGCCCATGTCTGCCTCAGCCGCGCCGCCGGCGGCGGGCCCCGCTCAGGCCTCGCGCCGCATCTGCGGGAAGAGGATGACGTCGCGAATCGACGGCGAATCGGTCAGCAGCATCACGAGGCGGTCGATGCCGATGCCGCAGCCGCCGGTCGGCGGCAGGCCGTGTTCGAGCGCGCGGATGAAGTCGGCGTCGTAGTGCATCGCCTCCTCGTCGCCGGCCTCTTTCGCCCGCACCTGCTCCATGAAACGCTCGGCCTGGTCCTCGGCGTCGTTGAGCTCGGAAAAGCCGTTCGCCATTTCGCGCCCGGTGATGAAGAGCTCGAAGCGCTCGGTGATCTCGGGCTGCGTGTCGGAACGGCGCGCCAGCGGCGAGACTTCGGCCGGGTAGTCGATGATGAAGGTCGGCTGCACGAGCAGCGCCTCGGTCGTCTCCTCGAAGAAGGTCAGCTGCAGGCCGCCCAAGCCGTCGTGCTCGCGGTACTTGGCCTTCATCACGGCGAACTGCGCGACCAGCCAGTCGCGGTCGTTCAATTGCTCGACCGTGTACTCGGGGTGGTACTTGCGCACCGCCTCGACGATGGTCAGGCGGTCGAACGGTTTGCCGAGTTCGATGGTCTGGCCCTGGTAGGTGAGGGTGGTCGAGCCGGTCGCGGCGACCGCGGTGTGGCGGATCAGCGCTTCGGTGAAGTCCATGAGGTAGCGATATTCGCGGTAGGCCTCGTAGAACTCCATCATCGTGAACTCGGGGTTGTGGCGGGTGCTCAATCCTTCGTTGCGGAAGTTGCGGTTGATCTCGAACACCTTCTCGAAGCCGCCGACGACGAGCCGCTTGAGATAGAGCTCGGGCGCGATGCGCAGGAAGAGCTCCATGTCGAGCGCGTTGTGGTGGGTGACGAAGGGCTTGGCCGCGGCGCCGCCGGGGATCGGGTGCATCATCGGCGTCTCGACTTCGAGGAAGCCGTGGCCGGTCATGAATTCGCGGATCGCCTGGATGATCTTCGAGCGGCGCACGAAGGTCGCGCGTGCGTCGTCGTTGGTGATGAGGTCGAGATAGCGCTGGCGGTATTTCTGTTCCTGGTCGGCGAGCCCGTGGAATTTTTCCGGCAGCGGACGCAGCGCCTTCGAGAGCAGGCGGACCGATTTCGCCTGGATCGTCAGTTCGCCCTTGTTGGTCTTGAAGAGCGTGCCGGAGACGCCGACGAAGTCGCCGAGGTCCCAGCGCTTGAACGCCTCGTGCGCGTCAAGCCCGGTCAGGTCGTTCGAGACGTAGACCTGGATGCGCCCGCTCATGTCCTGCAGCGTCGCGAAGCTCGCCTTGCCCATCACGCGCTTCAACATCATGCGGCCGGCGAGCTGCACGTCGACCGTTTCGGCTTCGAGCGCTTCCTTGGATTTCTCGCCGTGTTCGTGGGCGAGCCTGCCCGCGTAGTCGCGGCGCTCGAAGTCGTTGGGGAAGGCGACGCCCGCCTCGCGGATCGCGGCGAGCTTGGCGCGGCGTTCCATGATGATCTGGTTTTCGTCTTGTACGGGGGCGGTGTTTTCGGTATTCATGGTGGCAGGGATCAATCGAAGCGGTGGAGCGCAAAGCCGAGTTTTTGCGCGGCTTCGGCCTGTTTTTTATCGGCAGTGGAAAATGCTGGAATGGCATGGCGACGCGCGACAGCGAGGTGCAGCGCGTCGAGCGTACGCAAAGGCAGGTCGGCGACTTCATCCATCAGGTGGTAAGCCAGCGTCAGGTCGTCCTCCAGAAAAGACGAGACCGCGAGGGCGCCGTCCTGCACATCGAGTCTGAAGGCCTCGAGCACTTGCGCTTCGAGCACGCCTGTTATCTGCTGGTCGCGGCGCCGTCGCGCGAGTGCGGACCGCATTTCGACGACGGTCAGTCGACTGATCGCGAGCGGTGCTTGATCCAGGAAGAAAGCGTCAAATATGTCGCTGCCTGCTTCGCTGAGATAGCGCTTCACCAGCGCGCTGGTATCGACATAAATCATCAGAAGCGATCTTCGCGGTCTTCACTGATCAGGATTTCGCTGGGAATTTCCTGGAACGGCTGGCTGGCGCGGAATGCGGCGAGCGAGCGAAACGCTTTCTTGCGCGGCTCCACCGGCAGAATCCGCGCCACGGGCTCTCCATGCTTCACCACCAGCACTTCGTCGGCGTCGGCGAACATCTGGTCGGGATGCGACAGGCCCTCGCGGGCTTCGCGGATGGTCAGGGTTTTCATGGGCAGCCTCCAAGGGGGCAAAACGTGACACAATTATAGCGAATGTGACACATCGCTTGCCAGACGAATTTTCATGCCCGAGACCCCCTTAAGCCTGCTCAACCGCGTCTTCGGCTATCCCGCGTTCCGCGGTGAGCAGGCCGCGATCGTCGATACGGTCGTCGCCGGCGAAGATGCGCTGGTGCTGATGCCGACCGGCGGTGGCAAGTCGCTGTGCTACCAGATCCCCGCGCTGTTGCGCGAAGGCTGCGCGGTCGTCGTGTCGCCGCTGATCGCGCTCATGCAGGACCAGGTCGCGGCATTGAAGGAGCTTGGCGTCGCGGCGGCCTTCCTGAACTCGAGCCTCGACGGCGCGGCCGCCGCGCAGGTCGAGCGCGAATTCATCGCGGGGCAATTGAAGCTGCTCTACGTCGCGCCCGAACGCCTGCTGACGCCGCGCTTTCAGGGCCTGCTCGCCGACGCCCGCGTCGCGCTGTTTGCGATCGACGAGGCGCACTGCGTTTCGCAATGGGGGCACGACTTCCGTCCCGAATACCTTGGCCTGTCGGCCCTGCACGAGCGCTTTCCCGACGTGCCGCGGATTGCGCTGACCGCCACGGCCGACGCCGCGACGCGCGCCGAAATCCTGCAACGCCTTGATTTGGGCGCCGCGCGCGTCTTCGTCGCGAGTTTCGACCGCCCCAACATCCGCTACCGCATCGCCGAAAAAACCGAGCCGCGCCGGCAACTGCTCGACTTTCTCGGCGAGCATAAAGGTGAGGCCGGCATCGTCTACTGCAGCACGCGCAAGAAAGTCGAGGAAACCGCCGACGCATTGAAGCAGGCCGGCGTCACCGCCTTGCCTTACCACGGCGGCATGGACAACGACACGCGCCACCAGGAAAAATTCCTGCGCGAAGAGGGCGTCGTCATGGTCGCGACACTCGCCTTCGGCATGGGCATCGACAAGCCCGACGTACGCTTCGTCGCCCACCTCGACCTGCCGCGCTCGGTCGAAGGCTACTACCAGGAAACCGGCCGCGCCGGCCGCGACGGCGAGCCGGCCGAAGCGTGGATGGCGTGGGGCCTGCAGGACGTCGTCACGCAGCGCCGCTTCATCGACGAGGGCGAGGCCGAAGACGCGCACAAGCGCATCGGCCACGCCAAGCTCGACGCGCTGGTCGGCCTGTGCGAAGCCGCGAGCTGCCGCCGCGTCGCGCTGCTCGCCTACTTCGGCGAAACCAGCCAGCCCTGCGGAAACTGCGACGTCTGCCTCAACCCGCCCACGTTGTGGGACGGCACCGAAGCCGCGCAGAAACTGCTGTCCACGGTTTATCGCACCGGCCAGCGTTTCGGCGCCGGCCACGTGCTCGACGTATTGCTCGGCAAGACCACCGAGAAGATCGACCGCTTCGGCCACAACCAGCTGAGCGTGTTCGGCATCGGCGC
>CBJMYK010000194.1:0-3749 GCA_966433795.1 uncultured Thiobacillus sp.
CAGCGCCTGGGTCGCGTCGACGCCGACGTCGGCCGTGATCAGTATGGTCTCGAGTTCCTCGAACAGCTCGGCGTCGATCTTGCGGCCGACTCCAAAGAGCCCCGCCAACTGGCCGCCGAGCCGGTCGCGCGTCTTGGCCAGCCCCTGCTTGAGCCGCTGGGCCCAGCCGGGTCGCTCCTGAACCGCGGGCTCGACGGAGGGCGAGTCGACCGGGGCTTCCGCGGGCGGCTCGCCAGCGGGCGGAGCGGGTGGTTTGGGCTTGAAGAAACTAAACACGGATCGAGGCGGTCTGCAGAGCAGTTTGACGGACTGCGGTATCTTATCATTCGCGCACGCGGCTCCGCTTCGACGCGCGACGTTTATGAGCGCCGTTCTCGGCTCATTCCATCAGAGGGGAAAACATGCATAAGTTTTGGGCATTCTGCCTGGCGTTGTTGGCAGGCACGGTGCACGCGGCGGCGCTGACCGATGTCACGCTGGACAACGGCATGCGGGTCATCGTCTACGAGGACCACCGCGCACCGGTGATGGTGTCGCAGGTATGGTACCGCGCGGGTGCGATCGACGAGTTCAACGGCACGACCGGCGTCGCCCATGTGCTCGAACACATGATGTTCAAGGGGACGCGCAACGTCCCGCCGGGCGAGTTCTCGAAACGGATCGCGGCGGCGGGCGGGCGCGAGAATGCCTTCACGAGCCGCGACTACACGGCCTACTTCCAGCAGATGCAGAAGGACCGGCTGGCGCTGTCGATGGAGCTCGAAGCGGACCGCATGGCCAACCTCGTCATCAGCGACGAGCTGTTCGCCAAGGAAATCCAAGTGGTGATGGAAGAGCGGCGTCTGCGTACCGAGGACCAACCGCAGGCTGTCGTATACGAGCGGCTGATGGCGACGGCCTACCAGGCACATCCTTACCGCCGCCCCATCATCGGCTGGATGAGCGACCTCGAGAACTTGACGGCGCAGGACGCGCGCGACTGGTATGCGCGCTGGTACGCACCGAACAACGCCACGCTCGTCGTCGCCGGCGACGTCGATCCCGAGGCAGTGCTTGCGCTGGCGAAACAACACTTCGGCGCGTTGCCGGCGCGCGCGCTGCCGCAGCGCAAACCGCAGGCAGAGCCCGAGCAGGTCGGCATGAAGCGTATTGTCGTGAAGGCGCCGGCGCAGCTGCCCTATCTGTTGATGGCCTGGCATGCGCCGACGCTCAAGGATTGGGAGCGCGACACGACGCCCTACGCGCTACAGATTCTGGCGGGGGTGCTGTCCGGGAACGACTCGGCACGGCTGCAGAAATCGCTCGTCAAGACGCAACAGGTCGCGGTCAACGCGAGCGCGAGCTATGACATGGTCGCCCGCGGGCCCGGCGTGTTCATGATCGACGCGACGCCTGCGCCCGGCAAGTCGGTCGCGACGCTTGAAAAGGCGATCCGCGACGAACTGCTGAGAATCCAGCGCAAGGGCATCAGCGAGGCCGAGCTTCAGCGCGTGAAGGCGCAGGTCATCGCCGCCGACGTCTATCAGCGCGATTCGCTGTTCTATCAGGCGATGCAGTTGGGGGAATACGTGAGCGCGGGCCTGCCCCCCGAGGCGCTGCTGGGCCGCGTCGACAAACTGCGCGCCGTGAGCGCAGAAGACGTCCAGCGCGCCGCACGCGAGTGGCTGCGCGAAGACCGCCTGAGCGTGGCCGAACTCGACCCGCAGGCGCTCAAGCCGCAGTCCGAGCGTGCGGCCGTTCCGGGAGTGCGCCATGTCAATTAAGCGTTTCTTCGCCGTCCTGTTGCTGATCCTTGCGGGGCCGGTGCAGGCGGCAGTCGACATCCAAAGCTGGCAGACACCGCAGGGCGCGCGGGTCTTCTTCGTCGAAAGCCATGAGCTCCCGATACTCGACGTCTCGGTCGATTTCCACGCGGGCAGCGCCCGTGATCCGGTCGACAAGAGTGGCCTCGCGCGTCTCACCCACGCCCTGCTCGACCAAGGTGCGGCGGGGCTCACCGATACTGAAATCGCTCACCGCCTGGCCGACGTCGGTGCGGTAATGGGCGGGAATTTCGACCGCGACCGCGCGGGCGTGACCTTGCGCACCCTGTCGTCCGCAGGCGAAAGGGCGGCCGCTTTGGACACCCTGGTGCAAGTCTTGCAGCGACCGGATTTTCCGCTCGCGGTGCTGCAGCGGGAAAGGCGCCGACTCATTTCCTCGATTCGCGAAGCCGAGGCGGATCCCGGCACCGTCGCCGGGAAGGCGTTTTTCCGCGCGTTGTACGCCGACCATCCCTATGCCCACGACGAGAACGGCGAGCCGGCCGATCTCGAAAAGCTCACGCGAAGCGAAGTGCAGGGGTTTTACCGTTCGCATTACAGCGCGCCCAACGCCGTCATTTCGCTGATCGGTGCAATCAGCCGCGCCGAGGCCGAAGCGATTGCTGCGCGCCTCGCCGCCGGCCTGCCGCCGGCGGTGGCCGTCGCGGACCTCCCTCTCCCGCTGCCGGCAACGGCGTCGACGGTGCGGCTTGGGCATCCGTCGACGCAAAGCCACGTACTCATGGGAGCGGTCGGGATCCCCCGCAACGATCCCGATTACTTCCCGCTCTTCGTCGGCAACTATGCGCTGGGCGGCGGCGGTTTCGATTCGCGCCTGATGCGTGAGGTGCGCGACAAGCGCGGCTTCGCTTACAGCGCCTACAGTTATTTTCTGCCGATGGTGCAGGCCGGGCCGTTCCAACTGGGCCTGCAGACCAAGCTCGAGCAGACCGACGCGGCGATGGACGTCGCGCGCTCGACGCTGCAGCAATTCATCGCCGACGGGCCGAGCGAGGCGGAACTCGTGCAAGCCAAGGCCAACCTCACCGGTGGCTTCCCGCTGCGGATCGACAGCAACAGAAAGATCCTCGAATACCTCGCGGTCATCGGCTTTTACAACCTGCCGCTGGACTACCTCGAGACCTGGGTCGACAAGGTCAACGCCGTCGATACGTCGGCGGTGAAACAGGCCTTTGCGCGGCATCTAGATCCCGAGCGCCTCGTAACGGTGGTGGTCGGAGCGGAAGGTGCTCGCTAAGCACGCGGCGCCGAAGCGCGCCCACGGCGCCGCGAACCGTGTCCGGATCATTGCCGGCCGCTATCGCCGCCGCTTGCTCGCTTTCCCCGACGGCGCCGGCCTGCGCCCGACGCCGGACCGGGTGCGCGAGACACTGTTCAACTGGCTCGGGCAGGACCTGGCGGACTGGACCTGCCTCGACCTCTTCGCCGGCAGCGGCGCGCTCGGCTTCGAGGCCGCTTCACGCGGCGCGGCGCGCGTGCGGATGATCGAGCGTGACGCCAAGGCGGTCGCGGCGCTGGAGCAGAACCGCGTCGCGCTCGGCGCGACGGTGGTAGACGTCGTCCGTGCGGACGCGCTCGCATGGCTCGCTGGCAATCGCGAGGCCTTCGATTTGGTCTTCGTCGATCCGCCCTTCGACAGCGCAATGGCAGCGCCGGTACTCGCCGGCCTCGCGCCCCACCTCAAGGCGGGGGGATACGTCTACGTCGAACAGGCGTCGGAGCCGGTTGCGCCTCCGGGGTTCATCATCTTCCGCAGCGGGCGTGCGGGACGTTCCCATTTCGCGCTGCTCTTGAAGGAATAAATCATGCTGACCGCCGTCTACCCGGGCACCTTCGATCCCATCACGCGCGGCCACGAGGATCTCGTGCGCCGTGCCGTCCGGCTGTTCGACCGCGTCGTCGTCGCGGTTGCGGAGTCCAGCAACA
>CBJMYK010000195.1:0-3749 GCA_966433795.1 uncultured Thiobacillus sp.
TCGTTGAGCGTATCGGCGATCTGCACGGTCATTCTTTCCTGGATCTGCAGGCGCTTCGCGTAAAGGTCGACGAGGCGTGCGAGCTTCGAAATGCCGACGACGCGGTGCGTGGGGAGGTAGGCGACATGGGCCTTGCCGATGATCGGCGCCATGTGGTGCTCGCAATGGCTTTCGAAGCGGATGTCGGTCATGACGATCATTTCGTCGTAGCCGTCGACTTCGGAAAATGTGCGCGCCAGAATCTGCACGGGATCGTCGAGATAGCCGGCGAAGTATTCCTCGTAAGCGCGAACGACGCGCGCCGGCGTATCGACGAGGCCCTCGCGTGCCGGGTCGTCGCCGGCCCAGCTGATCAGCGTGCGCACGGCGTCTTCGGCCGCCTCGCGGCTTGGTCGCCGCGAGGCGTCGGGTGATGAGGCGGGCGCGTCAGGTGTGGTCGAGGCCATGATGTCCTTTCCTGTTCGGGTTTTCCCAAGGCGGGCACGCGTCTCGCCCAATGCGCGAAGACGTCCGTGCCCTCACCGTTGTTTCTGGTAATAGCCGATCAGCTCGGCCTGCGCGAGGACATGTCCCTGCATCGCCTCTTCCAGCGCGGCTTTTGTCGCCGGCCGCAGAAGCGGCAGTTGCTCATCGAGCGCATAGAGCTTGTGCACGTAACGGTGTCGCCCCACGGGTGGACACGGGCCGCCGTAGGCTTCGTGCCGCCAGTCGTTGAGACCTGCGCGCGCGCCGGCGGGCAATCGAGCGGGCGCGACGCCGCTGTCGAGCGCGCGCGTCGCCGGGGGCAAGTTGTAGAGAATCCAGTGTACCCACGTCGTCTTCGGTGCTGCGGGATCGGGGGCGTCGGGGTCGTCGACGATCAGCGCCAAGCTTTTCGTTCCCGCCGGCGGCTCGGACCACGCGAGCGGCGGCGAACGGTCCTCGCCCTCGCAGGTATAAAGGCGAGGGATCGGGTTATTGTGCGTGAACGCGGGTGAGTGCAACTCCATCGAGGTTCTCCTTTCCGGGAAGGTGCAGAAGGTGGCGTCTTGGTCCGAACGACACCACACGGCACTGCGACGAGGCGCACCACCGACACTGCAATATAGATCCTTGATAGGCGCGAACGGACGCAGGTGGTGAGGCGATACGAGTAGCGTCCGGCAGAAGGGGCGGCGTTGTGCAGCGATGCAGACCTACTTGGCGGCCGCCCGCGCGCCACCGCTTTCGACGCGGGGAGCCCGCCCTCGGCGCGCACGCAGAGGCAGCGCTTCGTTATCGACCCAAGACCGATGGAATTCCATCGGCGTTGCACACGCCCACCTGTCGGACCATTCCTAAAAGTAGTTTTTCGCGCCAATTTTCATAAAGCGGCGGATTTCTCGCCAGAAAAACGCACGCTGGGCGTGTGCATGGGGGCCGGTAAGACGGCTTACTCTGAGACCGCGCCTGGGTCTGTGACGCCGATATAGGGCCGCATTGCAAACCCTCGCGTGGATGCTAGGGTGAAAAAAGCCAAATCAGAAGAAATGCGTCAAGAGCGAGGAGCTTGGCGTTTTCGCCGGCGATAACGAGGAGGAATGCCATGAACCATCACACCTGCCGGAGGGTCCGGACGCGAGGTCCGCTGTCCGCCATCGCGGTTGCAGCGCTTTTACTCGCTGCCTGTGCCAACACGCCCCCTTCCGATACCCAGATCGCCGTCGCCCGCGCGGCGCTCGACGACGCGCGCAGCGCGGACGCGGCCGAGTTCGCCCCCTTGCAGCTGAAGTCGGCCGTCGAAAAGATGGACGCTGCGGAGCGGGCGATTGCCAGCAAGGACTATGAACTCGCTCGGCGCCTCGCGGAGCAGTCGGAGGTCGACGCGCGGCTCGCCGCCGCGATGGCGCGGTCGGCCAAGACCCAGCGCGCGGCCGACGCGCTGCAGGAAGACATCCGTGTGCTGCGCCAGGAAATCGAGCGCAAACCGCAATAACCCTGGGAGCCGATCATGCAGAAAAACCGCCATTACCCTGGTCTCCTCCTTGCGCTCGCGCTTCTGGCGGGCTGCGCCACGACCCCGCAGAATGACGCTATTTCCGAGGCCCGGAGCCTTTACGACAGCGCGCGCACCGATCCGCAGGTCGTCAAACTGGCGCCCGTCGAACTGGATGAGGCGAGCGACTCTCTGAGCCGCGCCGAAGCGGCACTGTCGCATGGCGAAAGCGGCGACGTCGTCGAGCAGTTGGCTTACATCGCCAAGCGACGCGTCGCAATCGCGCAGGAAACGGCCAAGCGCAAGTCCGCCGAGCTACGCATCAGCGAGGCGAGCGCCGAGCGCGACCGTGTCCGCCTCGAGGCGCGTACCGCAGAGGTTGCGGCGGCGCGCCAACAAACCCTGCAGGCCGAGCAGTCGGCACAACAGCAAGCCGAACGCGATCAGGCACGGATTGCCGAGCGGGAGGCCCAAATCGAGGCCGCCCGGCAGCAGGCGGCCACCGCCGAGCAGGCCGCCAAACAGCAGGCCGACGCGCTCGAGGCGGCGCGCCTCGAGGCCGAGCGCGCGCAGGCGCGTATCGCCGAACAGGAGGAGCAGCTCAAGACCCTGAATGCGAAAAAAACCGACCGCGGCCTCGTGGTCACGCTCGGCGACGTGTTGTTCGGCGTGAACAAGGCCGAGCTTACGCCTGGCGGCATGCGCAACGTCCAAAAGCTGGCTGACTTCCTCAAGCAGTACGAGACGCGCAAGCTGCTTATCGAAGGCCATACCGACAGCACCGGCGGCGACGCCCTCAACCAGGCCCTGTCCGAGCGGCGGGCCGACGCCGTCCGCGTCGCCTTGATCGGCATGGGGATCGACGCCGCGCGCATCACCACGCGCGGATACGGCAAGGCCTTCCCGGTCGCCAGCAACGATACCGCCGCGGGGCGCCAGCTCAATCGCCGCGTCGAAGTCGTCTTGTCGGAAGACGGCAACGACGTGCCGGAGCGCACACCCGGTCAGTGAGGAGGGGGTGCCGCGCCGCGGCCGCGCGCCGACGACCGCAGACCGGCCTCGAAGGCCGGCGTGCCATGGGCGCCCGGCCCGGGCCGCGGCAGCCAGCGGCCTTTTGTATTGCATGGCTTTTCGGTAGGCTTCACGCTAACCATACGAAAAGCCAAGCCATGCACTTCACACCCGAATCCTTCCGCGCGTGGCCGACCAAGCGCGTCACCCTGCTCGGCATGTCCGGCGTCGGGAAGACCCATATCTCGGGCATGCTGCGCGGCCACGACTGGTTCCACTTTTCCGGCGACTATCGCATCGGCACGCGCTATCTCGATGAGCCGATCCTCGACCTCATCAAGCAGCAGGCGATGCAGGTGCCCTTCTTGCGCGATCTGTTGCGGCGCGACTGGATCGACATCAAGAACAACATCAAGATCAACGATCTCGGGCCGGTGCTGACCTTCATCGGAAAGCTCGGCGGCCCGCAGTGGGGCGGTCTTCCGCTCGACGAATTCACGCGTCGACAGGCGGCCTACCGCGACGCCGAGATCGCGGCGGTGCGCGACGTGCCGAGCTTCATTCGCAAGGGGCAGGAGATCTACGGCTATCCGCACTTCGTGAACGACGTCGGAGGCAGCCTGTGCGAGCTCGACGCGCCCGGCGTCGTCGAACTGCTGGCCGAACACACGCTGATCCTTTACATCCAGACCACCACCCGCGACGAGGAGGACACGCTGATCCGCCGTGCGCAGTCCGATCCCAAGCCGCTCTATTTCCGGCCCGCCTTCCTCGACGAGAATCT
>CBJMYK010000196.1:0-3731 GCA_966433795.1 uncultured Thiobacillus sp.
ACAACGCGCTGTGCGACGGACCGAACTCCTGGCACCTGCACCTGATGCCCGAGCTATTGGATACGCTTGTCGAACTCGACCGCCTGGTCAAGAGAAGGGGATTCGTGGAACAGAAAGTCAAAGCGAAATGAGCTCCATCGTCGACGTGGTGGCAAGGGAAATCCTCGATTCGCGCGGCAACCCGACCGTGGAAGCCGACGTGCTGCTCGAGTCGGGCGTGATGGGGCGCGCCGCGGTGCCCTCGGGCGCCTCGACCGGCAGCCGCGAGGCGGTCGAGCTGCGCGACGGCGACAAGCAGCGCTACGCCGGCAAGGGCGTGCTGAAGGCCGTGGAGTTCGTGAACACCGAGATCTCGGAAGCGATCGTCGGCCTGGACGCGAGCGAGCAGACGTTCATCGACAACACGCTCATCGAGCTCGACGGCACCGAGAACAAGTCGCGCCTCGGCGCCAACGCGCTGCTCGCGGTGTCGATGGCGTGTGCGCGCGCCGCCGCGGAACAGGCGGGCCTGCCGCTGTACCGCTATCTCGGCGGCGCGGCGCCGATGCAGCTGCCGGTGCCGATGATGAACATCATCAACGGCGGGGCTCACGCCAACAACAACATCGACATGCAGGAATTCATGGTGATTCCGGTCGGCGCGCCGAGCTTCCGCGAAGCGCTGCGCTACGGTGCAGAAGTCTTCCACGCCTTGAAGAAGCTCCTCGACGACGCCGGCATGACGACCACCGTGGGCGACGAAGGCGGCTTCGCGCCCAACCTCGAGTCGCATGAGGCGGCACTGAAGCTGATCGTGCAGGCGATCGAGAAGGCCGGTCTGCAGCCCGGCATCGATGTCGCGATCGGCGTCGACTGCGCGAGCTCCGAGTTCTACAAGGACGGGCTCTACCACATCGAGTCCGAAAGCCTCAAGCTCACGTCGGCCGAATTCACCGACTATCTGGCGGCCTGGTGCGACAAGTACCCGATCATCAGCATCGAGGACGGCATGGCCGAAGGCGACTGGGACGGCTGGAAAACGCTCACCGACAAGCTGGGCCGCCGGGTGCAGCTGGTCGGCGACGATCTTTTCGTCACCAACGCCAAGATCCTCAAGGAAGGCATCGACAAGGACATCGCCAACTCGATCCTGATCAAGGTCAACCAGATCGGCACGCTGTCCGAAACCTTCCAGGCGATCGAGATGGCCAAGCAGGCGGGCTATACGTCGGTGATCTCGCACCGCTCCGGCGAGACCGAGGACACCACGATCGCCGATCTCGCGGTCGCCACCAACGCACGCCAGATCAAGACCGGCTCGCTGTCCCGGTCCGATCGCATGGCCAAGTACAACCAGCTGCTGCGCATCGAAGAAGAACTCGGCGACACGGCAAGCTACCCCGGTCGCGATGCTTTCCGCCAGCGCGGCTAGTCGGATTGCACGGATTCGAAGACGCAGCCTCACCTGGGGTCTGACGGGCGCGGTCGTGTTGCTGCAATATCCCTTGTGGCTGGGCGAGGGCGGCTGGTTGAAAGTCCGCGAACAAGCGCACAAAATCGAGTCCCAGCAGGCGCTGAACCTGCGTCTGCAGAGCCGCAACGCCGGTTTGCAGGCGGAACTCGGCGACCTCAAGCAGGGGCGCGACGCCGTCGAAGAGCGCGCGCGCAATGAGCTCGGCATGATCGCGCCCGATGAATGGTTCGTCCGCGTCGTGCCTGCCCACTCCGTTCCGTCGGGAAAAACGCATGAGTGATCTTCAAATCGTCTTGTTGGTGGTCGGTGCCGCCGTCGTCGTCGGCGTGGTGCTGTTCAACTGGATACAGGAACGCCGCTTCCGCAAACAGGCGGACGCCGCTTTCCAGATTCCCGTCGCCGACGTCCTGATGCAGCCGGGGGCGGTGCCGCGCGATCCGCACGAGCGGATCGAGCCGGCGCTGCACGAGTCGACGTTCGATACGGCCGAAGAGGATGTCGTGGTCCACGTTCAGCGCGCGGCGCAGCCGGCGGCGGAGGTCGCTCCTCATTCCGAAGCGGCGCCCCGAGGCGTTCCACCGGCGCCCGCTGGCGCCGTGTCGTTCGCCGCCCAGCCGTCGCCGCGGGCCGCTCCGACGCCCGCGCCTTGCGACGAGCTGATCGAGTACCGTGTGCGCATTGCCGCCGACGGCGTCGTGGCGAGCGTATTCGCCGACGCCTTCAACAAGACGCGTACGCTCGGCAAGCCTGTGCGCTGGCTGGGCCTGCCTGTAGGCGCAGCCGAGTGGGAAGACGTCCAGCCATGGCGCGATGTGCGCTACCAGGAAATCGTCGTCACGGTGCAGCTTGCCGACCGTAACGGCGCGGTGCACGAGGAACAACTCCTCGCGCTGTGCGACCTCGTGAAGTCGGCCGCGCAGGGGCACGGCCTGCGCGTCGCCTGCGACGACCTCGGCGAGGCGCTCGAACGCGCCCAGGCGATCGACCGTTTCTGCGTCGACGTCGATGTCCTCATCGGCTTGAACGTGGTCGCGCGCGGCGAGGGCGCCGTCGACCTTTCGCGGATCATGCGCCAGGCCGAGTCGAGCGGCATGGTGCTCGGCGAGGACGGCGTATTCCAGTTGCTCGACAGCCGCGACGAGCCGCTTTACGCGCTATGCAATCACGACGCCGAGCCTTTCGGGAGCGGCGGGGCCGAAGGGCAGACCTCGCAGGGTGTCACGCTGCAATTCGACGTTCCGCGCGTGCCCGATGGTTTGAAGGTGTTCGACGGCATGGTCGCCTTCGGCCGCCGCCTGGCGAACGACGCCGGCGGCATTCTGGTGGATGACAACCTGCGTCCGCTGACCGACAGCGGCATCGAGAAAATCCGCAGCCAGCTCACCCAGATTTACGCGCGCATGGAGGCGCGCGGCGTGCCTTCCGGGTCCCGGCGTTCGCTGCGTCTGTTCTCCTGATGGCGGAACCCGATCTGCACGCGCGCGCGGCTGCACTGCGCCGCGAGATCGAGCGACACAACTACGCCTACTACGTTCTCGACGCACCGACCATACCCGACGCCGAGTACGACCGGCTCTACCGGGAACTCGAAGCGCTCGAAGCTGCCCACCCCGAGCTTGTCACAGCCGATTCGCCGACCCGCCGGGTAGGTGGTCGACCGCTCGCCGGATTCAAACCGGTGCGGCACGCCGTGCCGATGCTGTCGATACGCACCGAGACCGATACCGAAGCGAGCGGCGCCCGCGCCTTCGACGCACGGGTGCGCAAGGAACTCGGGCTGACCGCGGCAGACCCCGCGGTCGAATACGCGGCGGAACTGAAATTCGACGGTCTCGCGATCAACCTCCGCTACGAAGCGGGGGTGTTGGTGGCGGCTGCGACGCGCGGCGACGGCGAAACTGGGGAAGAGGTCACGCAGAACGTGCGCACGGTGCGCACGATCCCCTTGCGCCTGCACAGCGACGCCCCGCCCGCCGTGCTCGAAGTGCGGGGCGAAGTATTCATGCGGCGCGATGACTTCGAGCGCTATAACGCGCAACAACGCGCAGCCGGCAAGCCGACGCTGGTGAATCCCCGAAACGGCGCGGCGGGCAGCATACGCCAGCTCGATCCCGCGATCGCGGCCCAGCGGCCGCTTGCCTTCTATGCCTACGGGCTTGGCGAGGTCGTAGGCTGGCCAGGGGCGCCGGCGACCCACAGCGCGACGCTCGACGCGCTCGAGGCGATGGGCGTCCCGGTGAGTCCGGAGCGCCGCGTCTGCCGCGGCGTAGACGATTTG
>CBJMYK010000197.1:0-3718 GCA_966433795.1 uncultured Thiobacillus sp.
GGCCACTTCTTCGAGCACTACAAGGACCTCGAGGACGGCAAGTGGGTCAAGGTCGAAGGCTGGGTCGGCGTCGACGACGCCCGGGCCGAGATCCTCGCAGGCATCGAGCGCTATCGCAACGCGGCCGACAAGCCGGCCTTCTGATGAAGGTCTGCATCGTTTCCGACTCCCACGACAACCGCCGCCTGTTAGGCGCGGCGGTCGAACACGCCAAGGCGCGCGGGGCGGAGGCGGTGCTGCATTGCGGCGACGTGGTCGCGCCGACCACGCTGCGCGTGCTGCAGAAATACGAACTGCCGGTGCACGTCATTCATGGCAACAACACCGGCGACCTCTACAACATGAGCCGGCTCGCCGCCGAGCCCAACAGCGTCATCCGCTATCACGGCCAGGATGCCGCGTTCACGCTCGCCGACCGCAATCTCTTTCTGGTCCATTACCCGCACTACGCGCAGGCGCTCGCGTGCACCGGGGACTACGACCTCGTGTGCTGCGGGCACGACCATAAGTCGAGCATCTCGCAGGTCGCCAACGTCAAGGGCGGGCAGACTTGGCTGATCAACCCCGGGACGGTCGGCGGGGTCGGCGCGCCGCCGACCTACATCATGGCCGACCTTTCAGCGATGCAGTTCGAGATCGTCACGATCGACGCTGCGCCGGCCTCGGTGCTGCCGCCGGTTACGCCGCACGTCTAGGCACGTTTTTCTACGCGCCGACGGCGCATCGGGCCGTGGTCACTCACGGGCTTCGGCGAAAAAAACGGGGCGTGATGCCCCGTTTTCTTACCGCTTGCCGCGCAGGCGGCGGTGCGATTTAGTTGACCGGCTTGACGGTCGTCAGACCCAGCACCTCCCAGTCCTGCATGCCCCCGCGGTACCACTTGATCTTGTCAGCCGGGTAGCCGATCTTCAGCAGCCCCTTGATGTTCGTCGGCGACTGACCACACCACGGGCCGTTGCAGAACATCACGACGGTCTTGGCATTGTCGAACATATAAAAACCGTCCTGATTCCGGACCCCGAATTGCTTCTCGAGGATGTCCTGCACGGTCATGGGATCGGATTTCCCGATGTTGAGCTTGTCCCACGGGATGTTGACCGCTCCCGGTATCGTTCCCTTCTCGACCCAGTCCGGGGTGCGCGAGTCGACGACCATGATGCTCTTGTCGCCATCGCTCATTTTCTTCAGGTAGTGAATGAGTTCAACCTCGCCGATGGTGTCGACGCCTGGCGCGAGCTGGCCCGGCTGAATGCAAAACGGGGGGCACTTGCGTGAGGTTTTGGCAAAGTCCGGGTTGAGGGTGTTCTTCTCGTCCTGGTTGCGCATGATCGTGACCTTTTGCCCGCCGTGCAGGACGTCGACCGAGGGCAGATCGGCGGTGATCTTGACATCGAGCGCGACCGCCGGCGCCGACAGGGCGAAGGTCGTGAAAAGGCTGGACGCAACGAGTAGGGTGCGAAGCTTCATTATGTGTCTCCTGAGTTGGTATCGGGCGCGCGGTCTACTGATCGCACGCCGGTTCTTCTGCGGGTTGGGCGGGTGCGCCTTGCGCGGCGGCTTTTTCCTCCTGGTTTTTTTGGGGGGGGGTTGTGGTGGCGCTGACGGCCGGTGGCGTTTGCTCGGCTTCGGCTTCGTCCGCGCCAGTGGCCATGCTGAAGCTCAGCAGCACGAGCGCCGTTGTAAACACCAAACTGGAAATCCTTGTCATGCCCGTCTCCTCGCAATGCTTTTCAGACCTACGCGCGCGGGTCACCCAGGCACGTTCTCTCTATTCAAAGCAGATTCCGTTCCACCCTCGTATATCTTTGATTTGTAAAGCGCGTTGGCTGGCCGCGGCCGGTAGACCTGACATCGCCGTCAGGCTCGTCCTTGCGCCGTCATGACAGGCGCCGGAAATTTCGCGGCGCGCACGCGACCGGGCACCCCGGGGACCAATCGTCCGCGGCGGCGCTCGATCGGTGGCGCCGGAACGGGTGGGCGCGCCCTGGCCCGCCGGACGCTTTGGAACATTTCCTCTTATTCGCATATAGAAAACTTCGATTGAAATAGCGGGCTTGGCCGTGGCGACGAGCGCGGGCTTCGGAGTACCATTTCAGATACTTAATTCGGCTTAAAAACCGGCTATCTGGGAATGATTCAAAGCCTTGGTCCCAGGTATTTTCAAACGGCTTTGCATCCACTGGGTGGGAGAAAAAACAATGACGGAGCATGTTGCGACCAACGAGACCATACTCGTGGTGGGCGGCGGGATTTCCGGCATGACCGCCGCGCTCGAAGCGGCCGAAACCGGAAAGAATGTTGTTTTGATTGAGAAAAACCCTGCACTGGGCGGACGGACTTCCCAGTTGTATCGCTACTTCCCCAAGCTCTGTCATCCCGTGTGCGGCCTTGAAATCAACACGCGCCGCCTCAAGAACAATCCGCGGGTGCGTGTCATGACGCTGGCCGAAGTCACCGGCATCGAGGGTAGCACGGGTAACTACAGCGTCTCGGTCAAGGTCAAGCCGCGGTACGTCAACGAGAATTGCACTGCGTGCGGCGAATGCGAGCGAGCGGTCGAGACGATGGTGGACGATCCGTTCAACTACAACCTCGGCCAGCACAAGGCGGCGTATCTGCCGAACGCGATGGCCTATCCGCAACGCTACGTCATCGATCCGGCGATCATCGGCACGCCCGACGCCGAGCGCGCCAAGGCTGCCTGCAAATACGGCGCCGTCGACCTCGACATGAAAGAGGAGACGATCCAGGTCAAGGCCGGCGCCGTGGTTTGGGCCACGGGCTGGCAGCCCTACGACGCGGCGAAGATTCAGCCCTACGGCTACGACCGCTTCAAGAACGTCATCACGAGCGTCGAATTCGAGCGTCTCGCCGACATCCATGGCCCGACCGGCGGCAAGATCCTGCGTCCGTCGGACGGCAAGGAAGCGAAGAACATCGCCTTCATCCAGTGCGCCGGTTCGCGCGACGAGAACCATCTGCGCCACTGCTCGCGGATCTGCTGCATGGCCTCGCTCAAGCAGACGCATTACGTGCGCGAGGCGTATCCGCAAGACGGCAAGTCGACCATCTACTACATCGACATCCGCGCGATCGACCGCTTCGAGGATTTCTACCAGAAGGTGCAGGCCGACCCGTCGGTCACCTTCATCAAGTCCAAGGTCGCGAAGATCACCGAAGACGAGCAGGGCAACCCGGTCTGCTGGGGCGTCAACACCGAGGGCTACAAGCGCTACAGCACACCGCACGACCTCGTGGTGCTGGCGGTGGGCATGGAACCCTCGGTCAAGGGCATCAACATTCCAGGCCATATCGTCGCCGACTCCAGCGGCTTCATCGAAGCCGACCCGGCCAACGGCGCGGTCTTCGGCGCGGGCTGCGCGTCGAATGCGCTCGACGTGAATCGGGCCGTGCAGTCGGCGACGGCCGCGGCATTGCGCGCTATCCAGGTGGTCAACAAAGTAGCAAAGGCGGAGGCTTAAGAAATGGCTGACATCAAAGTCGCAGCGTATATCTGCAAGGGCTGCGGACTCGGCGAGCGTCTGGATACGGACGCATTGGTCAAGATCGCACAGAAGGACGGCAAGGTGCCGCTGGCGAAGTCGCACGATTTCCTGTGCAACGCCGACGGCGTGGCGATGATCAAGAACGACATCGCGAATGAAGGCGTCACCCACATCATGATCGGCGCCTGCTCGCGCCGCGCCAAGACCGAAGC
>CBJMYK010000198.1:0-3650 GCA_966433795.1 uncultured Thiobacillus sp.
GCCGGCAAGTGGCGCGAGGGCCGCGGCAACAAAGCGTGTCATAACGAGCTCCTTTTCGATCGCGGGCGCATGCCGCCGCTGCTGCCCATGCACCGCGGGCGATGACGCCGCGTTGAGCGTTCCGTCCTGCCCCAACCTGCCGTCGGTGCAACCCTCGCATCGCTCGGGGAGAAGCTTCGACAACGTGGCGCCGGACATGGTTTCTTCCCGCCGCCTCCGGCGGAACGCGAACCACTGGCTGCACTCCTCGCCCCGAGCGCCGGCCGCGGCCTCGTGCCTAGCCGCCGATACGCGAAGGTGCCCTCTCCGGCCGGCCGCGGCAGGACCGCTTACGTCATGGCCATGGCTTACTCGCCCGGACCCTCGAGCAGCCCGCGCAGGGTCTGAAGGTCGCCTTGCACCATCTCGGCGTCCTTCCGGAATTGCTCGTCGTTCATCTCTTCGTGCTGGATCAGCGTGAAGAGAATTTCGCTGCCCTCGCCGTTGGCGATGACGCGCATCGGGTTGGTGATGCTGACCCCCGAAGGAAGCGTCACGGTGTGATCGAGCACGCCCAGCGCGTTGGGCGCGACGAAGTCGACGACGACGCGGCCCACCGGCGACTGCGCGACCCAGGCGTCGTCGACGCGCTCGATCGACTCGAAGAAGGACGGCACCCAGCGCGGCAGATTTTCGGGACTGGACGCGAAGGCATAGACGCGTTCGGGGGGCGCCGCGATGTAGACGGAAATGGTTTGGGAATTCATGGGCGTTCCTCGGAGAAGGCCTTGCGCTTGGGCCAGCGCATCGGGCCGGATGACCGTCCTATGGTCCTCGAACCTGCGCGTCGCGTCCATCTCAATCGCGATCGCGCTGCCGACTGTGCACAAAGCCCTCGCCCGCGCCGGCAATGCCACCGATGCGGCGGCCAGGACGGGGGCGAACCTTGGCGCGCGCCCGCGACCGGCGGACGCGGGGCGGACGTTCCTTCGACGCCGGGGCGGAACGAAGCCGTCCCCTCGCGTACTCGCAGCACGCTCACGCTTCGACGCGCCCGCGGCTTCATGCACTCGCCTCGACGCGATTACGCCCTCTCTCCTTCGCACGGTAGAGCGCGGCATCCGCCGCGACCAGAAGATGCTCGAACTCGCCTTCGTGCGGCTGCACCGCGGCCACCCCCAAGCTGACCGTCACGTGCTCGCCGATCGGCGAGGCGGGATGCGCCAGCCGCATCCCCTCCACGGCCTGACGCAGGCGCTCGGCGACGTCCCGCGCGACGCCGAGATCGCTCTCGGGCAACAGAACGATGAATTCCTCGCCGCCGTAGCGCACGAGGATGTCGGCCGGGCGATGCAACGAGCCGCGCAGGGCCTGCGACACCTTGCGCAAGCACTCGTCCCCCTGCGCGTGGCCGTAATGGTCGTTGTAGTCCTTGAAGTGATCGATATCGATCATGATCGCAGCGATCGGCAGCCGTTGCCGCGCCTCGCGCAGCCACTCGCGGCCGACGAAACGCTCGAGAAAGCGGCGGTTGGCGACCCCGGTCAGCGGGTCGAGCAGCGTCAGCTCCTCGAGCGCCTCCTGCGCGCGCTTGAGGTCGTCGATGTCGCGCTCGACGACCAACACCGATTCGACCTTGCCGGCGGGGCCGAACTCCGGCACGAGCCGCGTCTGGAAGATGCGCTCGCCGGTCGTCGATGGGTTCCTGTGCTCGACGACGCGTTCTTCGCCACTTTCGAACACCTCTCTGAGCGTGGCCTCGCGCAGCAGGACCTCTTCCGGCGGCAGTTCGCGCTCGGCCGGGGTCTTGCCGATGAACCACTCCCGCGGCTTGCCGGTGAGGCGCTCGATCGCCGGGTTGACGTAACGCAGCCGCAGCGACGCGTCGATCCGCGCGATGATGTCGGGCGAGCGCTCCACCAGGGCCGCGAACTCCTGCTCGCGGCGATGGAGCGCCTCGGCCGAGCGTATCCGTTCAGTGATGTCGATCAGAGCGACCAGTGTCCCCTGGTAGCGGCCGGCCTCGTCGACGATCGGCGTCGCGGCGACCCGGGTCCAGATCAGCTCGCCGCTCTTGCAGCGGAACTCGAAGTCGTACTCGGCGCGCGCCCCGGCCGCGCTGCGCTCGAGGTTCGCGCGCATCGCCTCGACCCGCCGAGTATCGATAAAGCGGAACAGGGATTGACCGAGCATCTCGTCGACCGCATAGCCGAGCAGTTCGGCAAGCCGCGCGTTGACGAAGGTCGTGTTGGCTTCCGCGTCGAGCAGCCACACACCCTCGTAAAGGTTCTCGACCAGCGCGCGATACTTGCGCTCGCTCGCCCGCAAGGCCTCCTCGACCCGCTTGCGTTCGGTGAGGTCGCGCGTGATTGCGAGCACTGTCCGCACCGCGCCGGTGTCGTCGAACTCGGGAACGATACGCGCCTCCAGGTAGCGCTCGCCCTTGGGCGTCGGCACGACCGCTTCCGCGGTGCACGGCTGCGCGGTCTCGAAGGCCGCTGCGAGCGGCCGGTCGAGCGTGTCCGCGAGCGCTGCGGTAAGGCCCAGTTCGCGATGGGTCTTGCCGATGAGCGCCTCGCGCGGCCGGTCCAGGATCGCCTCGATCGCGGGATTGACGTAGATGCGCCGCAGATCGCGGTCGAAACGGGAGATGATGTCGCTCGAATTTTCGGCGAGGCTGCGAAACGCCTGTTCACGCTGGCGGGTTTCCTCGAGGCGACGGCGCTCCGTGGTCTCTTCCACGACGACGTTGATACCGAAGAGCCTGCCATCGGCGGACTTCAACGGCCAGTACTGGCTGGTCCAGTGGCGCCAGACACCCGGCTCGGTCTCGCTGCTGCCCTCGAAATCGAGCACCGGTTCGCCCGTTTCGAGCACACGGCGCAGCAGCGGCTCGGCCCGATCGGCCATGTCGGGCAGCGTCTCGCGAATCGTCTTGCCGAGATGTTCCTCGACCGGCAGGCGATTGAATTCCGCCAGGTGTTCGTTGATGTGGACGTAGCGCAATTGTGTGTCGAGCACGCACAGGCCGATCGGCGCGGTACGGTAGATCAGTTCGAGCTCGACCGCCTGCCGCCGATAGCGAGCCTCACTCTGGCGCAGCGCGTCGGCCGCGGCCTCGCGCTCGGTCACGTCGATCTGCGATAAGACCAGGTATTCGACCTCGTCACGGGCGTCGCGGACCGGCACCAGCGTCCAGTCCCAGTAGCTCACACCGCGCTCGGGGTGATCGGGAAAGATGAGCGCGCGGGTGAAGGTCGTGAATGGCTGCTTGGTGCGCACGGCGTCATCGAACACGAGCTGGGCATCCGAGGGGAACATCTCGAAATGGTTGCGCCCGGCGAAGTCCGCGATTCGCATACCGCAAAAGCGCGCGTACGCGTCGTTGACGCGCAGGAAATTGTAGTCGCGGTCGAGCACGACGAGCGGATTGATGCTGTGGGTGAACACCGCTTCGGCGAGTGCAAGCGCGCCGACTGCGGCGCCTTCGGCGTGCTTGCGCGCCGTGATGTCCAGCAGCAGAAACGCGAACTGGCCGGGGTCGGTCCGGCAGATGACGAGCCCGTAGCTGGAGATGTGGGCGAGGGTGGTCCACACCTTCTGGCCGTTGACGATCCACTCGTCGCCGTCGCGCTCGGCCTTCATGGAGAGCGAGGCGACATCGGACCCGG
>CBJMYK010000199.1:0-3646 GCA_966433795.1 uncultured Thiobacillus sp.
CGTAGGTCTCGAACAGGTCGGCCGCCATGCCGGCGCAGTCGCCGACGTTGTCGCCGACGTTGTCCGCAATCACGGCCGGGTTGCGCGGGTCGTCTTCAGGGATGCCCGCTTCGACCTTGCCGACGAGGTCGGCGCCGACGTCAGCGCCCTTGGTGAAGATCCCGCCGCCGAGACGCGCGAAGATCGAGATCAGCGAACCGCCGAAGGCCAGACCGACGAGTGCGTGGGTCGCGGCTTCGGTGCTCTCGCCGAGGACCAGCGTCAGCACGGCATAGTAGCCGGCCACGCCCAAGAGGCCGAGGCCCACGACCAGCAGGCCGGTGATCGCGCCGCCCTTGAACGCGACGTTGAGCGCGGCATTGAGACCGTTCGTCGCCGCCTGCGCAGTGCGCACGTTGGCGCGCACCGAGACGTTCATGCCGATGTAGCCGGTCAGCCCCGAGAGCACGGCGCCGAGCGCGAAGCCGACCGCGGTCTGCCAACCGAGCGCGACGAATATTGCGATAAGCAGGATGACGCCGACGATGCCGATCGTCGTGTATTGCCGATTCAGATAAGCGGAAGCGCCCTCCTGCACCGCCGCCGCGATTTCGCGCATCCGCTCGTTGCCGGTCGGAAGCCCGAGGATCCATTTGATCGATACGATCCCGTAGAGCAGTGCGAGCACTGCCGCCACGAGGGCGAACAGCAAGCCTTCATTCATTATCCGTCCTCCTCAAAAAAACAAAAAAAAACGGCAGCTTTCGCTACCGTCGGTTACTGGTCCCTGCCCATCGCGAGCCCGCCTATGAAACGCGTGCCCGGCTCGAACCCGAAAATCCGGTTGAGCTCCAAATCGAGGATGAGTTGGTCGACCGCCGCTTGCCCATGCTCGCGCTGCACCTCGGACAAAATCAGCTTGGCTGAATTGCCGTTGTAGAAGCCGCCGAAGTCCGCCTGGACTTTGAGCAGTTGCCGCGCGCGGTCGAGTGTCATCTTCTGGATATCTCCCTGCTGCCTCGCCCCTTAATCGTCAGAGCTTGAATTCCGCGAGTTTCTTGGCCACCGCGACGTTCTTGAGCGTCACGTAGACCGGCAGGCCGTCCTGGTACTTCGGATAGTCCTCACCCTGGATCAGCGGCGTCAGATAGCGCTTGCACTTGTCGGTGATGCCGAAGCCATCTTTCGTGATGAAGTCGCGCGGCATGAATTTCTCGACGTTGGCGACGTCCTTTAGGTCGGCCATGCCGATCTTGTACTTGTACGGCGAATCCGACAGGCGATCGACCGTCGGCATGACCGAGTTGTGGCCGCGGATCGCGAGCTCGACGGCCTTCTTACCGAGTTCGTAGGCCTGCTTGACGTCGGTCTTCGACGCGATGTGGCGCGCGGCGCGCTGCAGGTAATCGGCGACGGCCCAGTGGAATTTGTGGCCGAGCGCGTCCTTGATCATGTTCGCGACGACCGGCGCGGCGCCACCGAGTTGCGCGTGGCCGAAGGCGTCGCGCGTGCCCTGCTCGGCGAGGAATTTGCCGTCGGGATAGTGGCAGCCTTCGGAGACGACGACCGTGCAATAGCCGTGCTCCTTGACCAGGCTGTCGACGCGGGCGAGGAATTTCTTCTGGTCGAATTCGATTTCGGGGAACAGGATCACGACCGGAATGCCGTGGTCCTCGACCAGGCCGCCGGCCGCGGCGATCCAGCCGGCGTGACGGCCCATGACCTCGATCACGAAGACCTTGGTCGAGGTCTTGGCCATCGAGCGCACGTCGTAGCTCGCTTCGAGCGTCGACACGGCGATGTATTTGGCGACGGAGCCGAAGCCGGGGCAGCAGTCGGTGATCGGCAGGTCGTTGTCGACGGTCTTCGGCACGTGGATCGCTTGGATCGGATAGCCCATCGCTTCGGAAAGCTGCGAAACCTTGAAGCAGGTGTCGGCCGAGTCGCCGCCGCCGTTATAGAAGAAGTAGCCGATGTTGTGGGCCTTGAAGACCTCGATCAGGCGTTCGT
The DNA here is from genome assembly GCA_966433795.1 of uncultured Thiobacillus sp. Taxonomy (GTDB): domain Bacteria; phylum Pseudomonadota; class Gammaproteobacteria; order Burkholderiales; family Thiobacillaceae; genus Thiobacillus. The sequence goes on from CBJMYK010000199.1 coordinate 1,990, forward strand.
ATTCGCGCTTGTTGGCTTCGAGCGACTTGAGCTTGAAGCGGCAGGAGCCGAACGCGCCCGAGGGCGTCGTGCGTAGCGCCGCGATCGCGGCATCGGATTCCTTGGTTGTGTCGATCAGGTCTTCGGTCAGCGCGCCGATGATGCCGTTGCGGCCGGCGTAGACCTTGCCGATCTTGTCCTTGTTCTTGCGCGCGGTTTCGATCACGCCGCACGCCGACGCGTTGATGACCGCGGTGACACCGCCGGACTGCGCGTAGAAGGCGTTCATTTTTTTCGCCATGGTAATGCTATCTCCTGATATCTCTGGTGCTTCGTTCGCAAAAACAAAAAGCCAGCAGGGTTTCCCCAGGCTGGCTTTCGAATCAGCTGTTGCCGCCGGTCTCGCCGTCGGCGAGGCGCTTGGCCTCCTCGTCGGCCTGCATCTTCAAGAGCGTCGTGACGCAGTCGCCGATGTCGTCGTATTCCTCGCGCCCGGTGCTGAAACGGTCGCGGATGCGATAGAAGAACATGCTGCGGTAACGCGAATCGCCGGTCTTGGACAACACGAAATGGCAGCCGTGCTCGTTCCAGTAAAGACCGGGACACAGCGTCAGCTCACGGTCGTCGACGTGCAGCCGGATCTCGGTTTCGACGTCCTGGATGTCGACTTCCCGGCCGTAACGCTCCTTGACCGCGCTGGAAACGACCCAGCGCTCGGTCTCGGTCATCGGACTGATCGCATGCGGCATGGTCGCGCGGCCTTTCGGTTCCTGCTGTGCTCAGCCGAGCGCGGCGAAGATCGCGTCGCGGATCTGCTCGACCTTGCCAACGCCGGCGATCTTCACGTACTTGGGTGCGCCGGCTTCGCCGCGCGCGGCCCAGTCACCGTAGTACTTCACGAGCGGCTCGGTCTGCGCGTGGTAGACGTCGAGGCGCTTCTTCACGGTTTCTTCCTTGTCGTCGTCGCGCTGGATCAGATCCTCGCCGGTCACGTCGTCCTTGCCGGCGACTTTGGGCGGGTTGAACACGACGTGGTAGGTGCGGCCCGAGGCCACATGGACACGGCGGCCCGACATGCGCTTGACGATTTCCTCGTCGGCAACGTCGATCTCGACCACGTAGTCGATCGGCACGCCGGCGGCCTTCATTGCCTCGGCTTGCGGGATCGTGCGCGGAAAACCGTCGAACAGGTAGCCGTTCTTGCAGTCGGCTTCGGTCAGGCGGGCCTTGACCATGCCGATGATGATGTCGTCGGAGACCAGGCCGCCGGCGTCCATGATGGCCTTGGCCTTCATGCCGAGCTCGGTGCCGGCCTTGATCTGCGCACGCAGCATGTCGCCGGTGGAAATCTGGGGAATGCCGTATTTTTCCTTGATGTAATTGGCCTGGGTGCCCTTGCCGGCGCCGGGGCCGCCCAACAGAATCAAACGCATTGCATGTCTCCCTAGTTATGGATGTGTCAAAACCGCACTAGCCTAAGCCAAGCGCGATTCGAACAACACTTAAAAAATTTTATTGGCGGATTCAAGAGGCTGCTATGCGGCCTCTGGCTGTGGCTGTGCCCACTAGGCCCCGAACAGCGCGCGTACCCGTTCCAGGTCGTCCGGCGTGTCGACGCCGGGAGCCGGCGCGGTGGGCGTGATGCCGAGGCTGATGCGGTAGCCGTGCCCCAGCACCC
>CBJMYK010000200.1:0-3641 GCA_966433795.1 uncultured Thiobacillus sp.
TCGAAATCCTGCTCAACTCGCCGCTCATCGCCGATCTGATCTTCAAGGGCCACGTCCACGAGATCAAGGAAATCATGGCCAAGTCCCGCGAACTCGGCATGCAGACCTTCGACCAGGCCCTGTTCGACCTCTACGAAGCCGGACTGATCTCCTACGAGGACGCGCTAAGGAACGCCGACAGCCTCAACGACCTGCGCCTGCAGATCAAGCTGCACGGGCAGGAGGCCAAGGGGCGCGACATGATGGCGGGGCTGGATCATCTCGACATCGTTTGATTCGCTCCGCGGGTATAAAAACAGGGTGCACTGCACCTCTATTTTGCTGCCCTAAGCACGTCTTCCTTCGACCTGCGACCCGAATGGCGCAATCGGCATAGTGATTCCAGGCGGCTAACGTCGGAGTTGACTGGCGACCGACCGATAGGAGCGGGGAGCGAAGCGAAGGGCCGCTGCCGGGCGTCCGCGTCGAACGACCTGTCAGGCCGGATACGCAAAGCGCGTGCCCTCGGGTGTTTCTTCTAAGAAGTTGCCCCAGATTGCCCACTCCGATTGGTCTGACCTCGTGCACAGTAGAAACCAGAGGGCAGCGATCCGAAGATTCTTGGGGATGACGACCTGCCTCGGGCTAAAAGTTACCGCCCGGTTCATATGCACTACGACCGACAGATCTTCAGTTCCGGAGTACTTCGCGAGCGAGGCAAGCACATCGTCCATACTGCCACCACTGGGATGTGGAGCCACCTCCTTCAATTGCACGGGTGCGAAGTGTTGCGTACCGTCGGCAATCCATGTTGCGACGAAATCCGCGTCTTCGAATTCACCCTTCGAGAGAAGTACCTTGAGCCCAGTTCGTTCAGTCATGCCATGGCAGAACAGGGCCGCAATGCGAGTCTCGCGCCACTCGCGCAATCGATTCGTTCGGAGTCGCCGGACGTGCGGATCCGTGACATTGGCTAGGATCTCACTTTCAACGTCTCGCAGCCGCTTGAGAAACGGGATTGGATCCCGGTACTCTCTTTGCGTTACCTCCCGCAGGCGGATGGTATCCATACGGTCCAACGTTTGAGTTAACCGGCTGGACGCCGCAGGCGGCCAATCCGAGCGACGCGAAGCGGCGCGGTGTTGAGCGAATTGTTGTCAGAGGTCATGCGCGTGCCTCGGGGCTGAACACGACAAAATGAGGAGAGCTTTCCGGGAATATGGGGTCAGACACCGGGAATATGGGGTCAGACACCATTTCCGTTCAAACTCTTTTCACGCCGTCGCCGTATTTCGCCACGGCCTTGTCCACGGTCAGCAAGGTCAAGCCTTCCACCCGCGCCTGTGCGACGAGTATCCGGTCGAATGGGTCTTTGTGCAGATTCGGCAATTCGTTCACGGCGACCGTGTGTTCACTCGTCACGGGAAGTTCACGATAGCCGCTCACCAGCAACATGCGCCACAACCGGCGCGGATCGACGTTGAAATCCGCGCGGTCGAGGCCGTTCTTGATGCTGATCTCCCACAGGCTAGCGGAACTGAAGACGAGGTGATTGGCGGGGTCAAGCAGCAGCGCACGCGCTTTGGCCGACAGCCGCTTCGGCTCGCTCGCTGCCCACAGCAGCAGATGGGTATCAAGCAGCACGTTCAAGCCTTGCGTCCTGTGAACAGGCCCTCGATCTCGCTGCCCCCCATCTCGTCGAAGTCATCCGGCACGGAAAACTCGCCGGCCATGAAACCCAGACGGCTTGCCGTTCCCGCTTCGCCCGGCGCAAGCGGGACGACCTTGACCATCGGCTTGCCTGCCTTGGCGATGATGAAGGCCTCGCCCTGAGCGGCCTGTTCGACCAGCTTGGAAAGCTGGGTTTTGGCGTCGTGGATGTTGACGGTAAGCATGGCGGCTCCGCATTAAACTAACATCGGTTAGTTTACACGGAGCAAATGGAAGGGCAACCCCAGACCTTACGGTTGCCGACTATTTTCAGCATCCGGCTTCTTCGCCTTCATCGACCCGGCAATCAGCTTGTACTGCAAGAACCGCGTCTCGATCTGCCCGTTGAAGAGCGGAATGCGACGGCTGGCTTTGAGGCCGATCAGCTTGGGCAGCAGCGGATCGCCGGAGATGATCCACGCCTCCCACCCGGCGAAGTTCTGCTTGAGCCAGTCGCCGAGCTGCAGATACCACTCGGCGAGGTCGTCGGCTTCGCCGATGCGTTCGCCGTAGGGCGGGTTGGTGACGATGGTGCCGACCGGCGTCGGGGGCTTGAGGTCGAGCAGGTCGGAGACTTTCAGTTCGATTGCGTCCGCATATCCGGCCACGGCGAGGTTGTTGCGCGCCTTGTCGAGCACCCATCTATCGCGGTCGGCGCCAAAGATCGGCAGTTTCGTGATCGGTTTCTCCTGCGCCTTGGCTTCCGTCTTGATGCGCTGCCACAGCGCGGCGTCGAAGTCGCGGTAGTGCTCGAACGCGAAATGCCGCGCGCGGCCGGGCGCGCGGTTGAGCGTCATGTCGGCGGCTTCGAGCAGGATGGTGCCGGCGCCGCACATGGGGTCGAGCAAGGGGGTGCCGGGTTCCCAGCCGGACAGCAGCAAGAGGCCCGCGGCGAGGTTTTCCTTGATCGACGCCGCGCTCGCTTCGCGCTTGAAGCCGCGCTTGAAAAGCGGCTCGCCGGACGTGTCGAGGTAGAAGGTCACCGCGTCCGGCGTAAAGAACGCGTACACCGGCACGTCGGGCGATTCGGTGTCGACGCTCGGGCGCTCGCGCGTTTCTTCCCTGAAGCGGTCGCAGATCGCGTCCTTGATCTTGAGCGTGATGAAATTCAGACTCTTCAACGGCGCGTTCTGGGCGCCGACCTTGACCGCGATCGTCTTCGTTACGTCGAACCACTCGGGCCACGGCAGATCGAGCGCGGCGCGGTAGATGTGCTCTTCCTTGCGGTAGCGCGTGTAGCCGACCTTGCGCAGGATGCGGGTAGCGACACGCGAGCAGAGGTTGGCGCGCATCTCGGCGGCGGCGTCGGCCATGAACAGCACGCCGGCCGGGAGCTGGCGCACGACCTGCGCGCCGGCGGCGTTGAGCTCGGCGACCAGCAATTCCTCGAGTCCGCGCGGGCAAGTGGCGAAATGGCTGGCCGGGGGCAGCGCTTCGCGCTCGGGACGGACGGGATGCGGCGCAGGTTTACGACGGGTTTCGGGTTTCAAGGAATGCTTTCAAAAACATTTCATCCGCGACGTCGCGGATGAAAAATCAAAACGGCTTCAACACCACGAGCAGCACGACGAGCAGCAGGACGATGACCGGGATTTCGTTGAACCAGCGGAACCAGACGTGGGATTTGACGTTCTGTCTCGCTTCGAAGGCGCGCAGCAGCTTGGCGCAGACGTGGTGGTAGCCGACGAGCCCTGCGACGAGCGCGAGTTTCGCCCACATCCAGTTCATGCTCAGAGGAAAATACGCGAGCCATAGCCAGACGCCGGTGATCAGGGTAAGCCACATGATCGGCGAGACGAACCGATACAATTTGCGCGCCATGAGCAGCAGGCGATCGTAGGCGGCAGGGTTCGCTTCCATCGCGAGGTTGACGAAAATACGCGGCAGATAGAACAACCCGGCGAACCAGCTGACCACCATCACGATATGAAACGATTTCAGCCACAGCATGG
>CBJMYK010000201.1:0-3640 GCA_966433795.1 uncultured Thiobacillus sp.
GTATCCCGCCCGCAAGTTGTCAACGTTAACGCGGCGGCTGCCGCATTGTGCCGCGCGCGGTCCCCCAGCGTCAATTCCCACAAGGGGACTCCGATCCACTGCGGCTGCTTGCACCCTTCAGGACGCAAGCCCGTGTCGCGTCGCATCGCGGCGTGATGTCGTTCCTGAAGCTGATCGCCCACGTGCCGCTGCCGCTGCTGCATGGCTTGGGCATCCTGTTCGGCTGGCTCGTCTACCTGGCGCCCGGGCGTCATGCGCAGCGCATGCGCGACAACCTGTCGGCAAGCGGGGTGTGTCAACCGGGCCCGGATTCCCGCCGTCTGCTGCGCCGGACGATCGGCGAATCGGGCAAGGCCGTCGTCGAACTGCTGCCGGTGTGGCTGCGTCCCCACGAGCAGGTGCTCAGGCTGGTGCGGGACACGCGCGGCTGGGAACACATCGATGCGGCGCGGGCCGCGGGCCGCGGCGTGATCGTGATCGCGCCGCACATCGGCTGCTTCGAAGTCATCAACCTCTACTACGCCGCGCGCCACCCATTCACTGCGATGTACAAGCCGCCGCGCCAGCCTATGCTCGACAAGCTCATGCTCATGGGCCGCCAACGCGGCCAGGCGACGCTGGTGCCGACCGATCTTTCCGGCGTGCGCGCGCTGCTTGCGGCGCTCAAGCGCCACGAGGCGATCGGCATCCTGCCCGACCAGGTCGCGACCGGCGGGGACGGCGTCTGGGCCCCCTTCTTCGGTCGGCCGGCCTACACGCCCACCCTCGTCGCGAGCCTGCAGCGCAAGACCGGTGCAGCGGCATTTTTCGTTGCCGCGGAACGGCTGAGCTGGGGCCGCGGCTACCGTCTGCACGTGACACCGGTTGGCGAGACGCTGCCAGAGGACAAGACTGCCGCGGCGATCCGTATCAACCAGGGCGTCGAAGCGGTCGTGCGACGTTTTTCTGCGCAATACATGTGGAGCTACAACCGCTACAAGCGCCCCGGCGGAGCGCCCGCTCCCGACGCGACGTGAAGCCGGCCTCCGCGAAGCTCTTTCATCCTTCGCTTTTCGGCGTCTGGGTCGGCATCGCCCTCCTCTGGTTGCTGCATTGGCTGCCTTTGCCGCTGCTGGCGGCACTGGGCAATACCCTCGGCTGGCTCCTCGCGATGAAGCCCGGCAAGCGCCGACGCGTCGTCGCGACCAATCTCGCCCTGTGCTTTCCCGAGGTGCCGGAAGCGACGCGTCGGCGCTGGCTACGCCAGACTTTCCAGGCTTCGATGCGTGCCGCGCTCGAGTACGGGCTTCTGTGGTGGGGATCCGAAGCACGGCTGCGCCGGCTGGTGCGCATCGACAATCCTGAGGCTGCCCGTGGTGACGGCAAGCGCCCCGTGATCTGGCTCGCGCCGCATTTCGTCGGGCTCGACATGGGCGGCGTGCGGCTTACGCTCGATTACGCGATGGCCTCGATGTACGCCCCGGCGAAGGACCCCGTCAGCGACCGATTCATTCGCCACGGCCGCACCCGCTTCGCCGACATCGTGCTGATCGCGCGTCACGAAGGCCTCAAGTCGACGCTCAACGCGATCAAGTCGGGACGCCCGTTCTATTACCTGCCCGACCAGGATCACGGCCGCCACAACGCGGTGTTCGTTCCGTTCTTCGGCGTCCCGGCGGCGACCGTCTCGGCGCTCCCGCGACTGGCAAAGCTCACGAACGCCCAGATCGTCCCGGTCGTGACCCGGCAACTGCCGTGGGGACGGGGCTACGCCGTGCGCTTCTATCCGCCGTGGGAGGCCTATCCGACCAGCGACCTCGAGGCCGACGTCGCGCGCATGAATGCCTTCATCGAGGCCCGCGTCCGCGAGATGCCGGCGCAGTACCTGTGGCTGCATCGTCGCTTCAAAACCCGGCCCGCGGGCGAGCGGAGGGTCTATGAATGAAGCGGGATTCGAGCTCTCGCGCCTGAGCGCGGCCGAGGTCGACGCGGTCGCCGCCTTGGCGCGGCTCGTGTGGCAGGCGACCTATCCGGCCCTGATTTCGCAGGCGCAGATCGACGCCATGCTCGCCGCGCGCTACGCACCGCAGAATATTCTGGAACAACTCGAAAGCCCCTGCGATGCCTGGTGGATCGCACGCGCGGACGGCGCCGTCGTCGCCTTCGCCCACGCCCAGACGAAAGGTGCCGACTGCAAGCTCGACAAACTCTATGTCCACCCCGCGCGGCAGCGCCGCGGCCTCGGCGCGGCGCTGCTGCGCGCCGTGTCGGCCTGGGGAGTCGAACGGCAGGCGAGGCGGATGTGGCTGCAAGTGAACCGCGGCAACGCGCAGGCAATCCGCGCCTACAAAAAATACGGCTTTCGCGGGGTCGAGGCGCGGGTGTTCGATATCGGCCATGGCTTCGTCATGGACGACTATGTCATGGAGAAAACGCTATGAGTTTCGCGAACCCGGACGACGACGTGCTGCGCCGCCTGCTCGAAGGCGTCGCGACGATCGCGGTAGTCGGCCTCTCGCCTCAGCCGGCGCGCCCGAGCTTCCGCGTCGCGCAGGCCATGCAGCGTTACGGGATGCGGATCGTCCCGGTGCGTCCCGCGGTCGACCAGGTGCTGGGCGAAAAAGCCTACGCGCGCCTCGCCGACATCCCGTTCGAGATCGACCTCGTCAACGTGTTTCGCGCCGCCGAACACCTGCCGCCTATCGTCGAGCAATGCCTGGCGCTACACTTCCCCGCTATCTGGATCCAAGAAGGCATCGTCAACACCGACGCCGCCGAGCGCGCCCGGGTCGGCGGCATGACCGTCGTCATGGACCGCTGCCTTCTCAAGGAATACGTCAGGCTCAAGACCGCATGAACAGTCAAGATCGCACACCTTCCCAACGCGGCACGACGCTGCGCTTCACCAAGATGCATGGCCTCGGCAACGACTTCGTCGTGTTCGACGGTATCAACCAGACGGTCGCGCTCACGCCTGAACAATGCCGGCGCATCGCCGACCGCCATTTCGGCGTCGGTTGCGACCAGATCCTGGTGGTGGAAAAGCCGACGCGGCGCGACGTCGATTTCCGCTACCGCATCTTCAACGCCGACGGCGGCGAGGTCGAGCAGTGCGGCAACGGCGCGCGCTGCTTCGTGCGCTTCGTGCACCAGCGCGGCCTGACGAACAAGACCGCGATCCGCGTCGAAACCGCCTCGGGGGTCATCGAACCGCGCCTGCTCGACGACGGCCGCATCGCGGTCGACATGGGGGCACCGCGCTTCGCACCGGCCGACGTTCCCTTCATCGCCGAGACCGAGGCGCTGACCTATCCGCTCAAGGTCGGCCAGCACGTCCTCGACATCGCGGTCGTTTCGATGGGCAATCCCCACGCCGTCCTGCGCGTCAACGACCTCGACAGCGCACCGGTCGATATCCTTGGCGCGGCGATCGAGGCGCACGGGCGCTTCCCGCAACGCGTCAACGCCGGGTTCATGCAGATCCTGACGCCGCACGACATCCGCCTGCGCGTCTACGAGCGCGGCGCGGGCGAAACCCTCGCGTGCGGCACCGGCGCCTGCGCTGCGGCGGTCAGCGGGATGCGCCAGGGATCGCTCGCCAGCCCGGTCACCGTGCATACGCGCGGCGGCGACCTCGTCATCGAATGGGGCGGCGGGGGGC
>CBJMYK010000202.1:0-3635 GCA_966433795.1 uncultured Thiobacillus sp.
TAACCGGGACCCGTCCGGCCGCCGGGACGACCCATGCCGCCGCCGGGACCCATCCCCCCGCCGGGACCCATGCCGCCGGGGCCCATGCCGGGAGGCGGCTCGGGCAGGGTCTTGCCCTGCGAGCGTGCGCGTTCCTGCATCCGCTCGTGGTGTTCGAGCCTCAAGGCCTCGCGTTCCTCGGCGCTTGTCGCCGCACGCATCTTTGCCTGATATTCACGACGCTCCTGCGCCGTCATCAATTCCCAGCCGTAGACCCGCTCCTGATCCATGTTCTCCACTCGCTCGGTCGCAGCGGACGGCCTGTCGCCTGCCGCTTCCGCGCCCACCGCGTACGACGCGAGAACGAGGCCCGTGCATAGCGCGCCTGTCACAACAAACAACTTTTTCATCACAGTCTCCTTGGGGCCGAGTGACCCGCCGGCTTCTGCCCCTCCAGGCCGGCGGCGACGGGTTGGGCTTGCAGCTTTCAGCCTAGTTTACCGAGGGCGAAAAGGAGCACCCATGGTCTCGGCCTACGCGCGCATCGCCGTGTAAAGCGGTGACCGTGTGCAAATCGAGCGGGGGCCACGAGGATTCAAAGGCTGAGCCTGCGAAGCTCGCAACGGTGGCAGGCTTGTGGGTCGCAAGGAAAAACGATCCCCGCGCCCGCAGCCGAGGGCCGGATGACTAGCTTTCGCCGGCCGCCCGGGCCACTGCATGGGACGGTCGTTCGGGCGTGGCGAGATGCATCCGAGACCCGTCGGCGTGAGCCGGCCGGTATGACCGATATGAGGCCGCCTCGGCCGGAGAGGCAGAAGGAAAGGGGAGACCGGCGTGGGAAGACCGGCAGTCGCCCGGCCCTTGGGGGCGCCGGACTCGGCTTTCAGCGCCGCCGCTTGCGCGGTTCGTAGTGGACGACCGCGCGCATGATCGCCGAATAGGGCAGATCGGCGCAGGCGCCGAAGCGCTCGACGCCATCCAGGACCGTCGCGGCGATATCGGTCGTCTCGTCGCCTGCGGCGCCGAGCGCTTCCGCCAGACCGCGGGCGCCGCCGCACTGAGCGCGGATCTCCTTGCCGAATGGCCACGGCGCGCCGGCAGTGATCTTGAGGGCGAACTGCGCGTTTTCGTGCAGGCCTTGGTAAAACGTCAGGCAATGCATACGTACCGCCGGGGCGCTGCACGCGATCGCTTCACGCTCCGCGAGATTGAGCCTTTGTGCACGACCGCAGGCCACGCAGCGTGACAGCAGGGCGCGCTCGAAGGGGCAGCTGTATTCGATGTAGGCCTTGCGGGCCAGCTTATACGCGTCTTCGTTGTACTCGGCCATAAGGACTCAATCTCAAAGTTGCCCACCGAGGCAGCTGTCCGCCGAGGCCAGGCCGCGCGAAACCCGGTCCGCGCGGACCGCTCACCAGTCGTCGCCGGACAACGATTTGTCGAGTTCGCGCTCGGCGCTGAGCGTGTCCTGCGCCGCGATCTCGTTCTCGGCGAAGATCATCTTGTACTTGTCGCCGGACTTGGGGTCGAGCGTCTTGCGCAGTTCGTTGACGTGGGCACGCGCCTCCTTGAAGCTCGCCCACTCGCCCTGTTTTTCGAGCACCTTGAACATGCCAAGACGGAAAACGTAGTAAGGCATCGCGTCGCTCCTCAGTTCAGCTTGCCGTGGCACTGCTTGTACTTCTTGCCCGAACCGCAGGGGCAGGGGTCGTTGCGGCCGACCTTCGGTCCGACGTGCACCGGACCCGAGGGCGTGGCTTCAGCCTCGGCAAAATCCTGTCCTTCATCGTAGCCTGCGTGCTCGTACTGCACGTTGGACGGCTCCTCGTGGAGTTCGACCGCTTCCACGTCCTCGGGTGCTCGGACCTGCACGGTCGTCGTGATCTGGGTAACCTCGCTCTTGATGGCGGAGAGCATCGCCGAGAACAACTCGAAAGCCTCGCGCTTGTATTCCTGCTTCGGCTGTTTCTGCGCGTAGCCGCGCAGGTGGATGCCCTGGCGCAGATGATCGAGCGCCGAAAGGTGCTCGCGCCAGTGCGTATCGAGGCTTTGCAGCATGACCGCGCGCTCGAACCTGCGCAGTCCCTCGGCGCCGACGAGCGCTTCCTTCTCGCTGTAGGCCGCGTCCGCAGCCGCGAGGATCTTCTTGCGCAGGCCTTCCTCGTTGAGCGTCTTGTCGTCGTCCAGCCACTGTCGCAGCGGCAGGTCGAGCGTGAACTGCGCGGCGAGCGCGTGCTCGAGGCCGGGAACGTCCCATTGCTCGTCCATGCTGCCGGGCGCGATATGCTGGCTGATCGTCTCGCTCAGAACGTCATCGCGCATCGCTCGGATCGTGTCGCCGATATCCTCGCTCGCTAGCAGATCGTTGCGCTGCTCGTAGATCACCTTGCGCTGGTCGTTCGAGACGTCGTCGTATTCGAGCAGTTGCTTGCGGATGTCGAAGTTGCGCTGTTCGACCTTGCGCTGCGCGTTCTCGATCGCGCGCGTCACCCACGGATGCTCGATCGCCTCGCCCTCAGGCATCTTCAGGCGGTTCATGATCGCGGCGACACGGTCGGAGGCAAAGATGCGCAGCAGCGGATCTTCCAGCGACAGGAAGAAACGGCTGGAGCCGGGGTCGCCCTGGCGACCGGAACGGCCGCGCAGCTGGTTGTCGACGCGGCGCGATTCGTGGCGTTCGGTACCGATGATGTGGAGACCGCCCGAGGCCAGCACGGCGTCGTGGCGCTGCTGCCAGTCGGCCTTGAGCGCCGCGGTGCGCGCATCCTTCTCGCTGTCGGACAGCGCCTCGTCGTTGCGGATCGCGTCGATTTCCTTCTGGATGCTGCCGCCCAGAACGATATCGGTGCCGCGGCCCGCCATGTTGGTGGCGATGGTGATGCCGCCCGGCATGCCCGCCTGCGCAATCACCTCGGCTTCGCGCGCGTGCTGCTTGGCGTTCAGCACGTTGTGGGGCAGGCCGGCCTTGGTCAGCTCGGCCGACAGGTGTTCGTTCGCTTCAATGGACGTGGTGCCGACCAGTACCGGCTGGCCGTTGGCGTTACGCGCGCGGATGTCGTTGATCACCGCTTGGTCGCGTTCGGCGGCGGTGCGGTAGACCTGGTCGTGCTCGTCCTTGCGGACCATCGGTCGGTGGGTCGGGATGACCACGGTTTCCAGCCCGTAGATGCTCTGGAACTCGAAGGCTTCGGTATCCGCGGTGCCGGTCATGCCCGACAGCTTCTCGTACATGCGGAAATAGTTCTGGAAGGTGATCGAAGCGAGCGTCTGGTTCTCCTTCTGGATCGCCACGCCCTCCTTGGCCTCCACCGCCTGGTGCAGGCCTTCCGACCAGCGGCGCCCGCTCATCAGGCGGCCGGTGAATTCGTCGACGATGATGACTTCGCCGTTCTGCACCACGTAGTGCTGGTCCTTGAAGAACAGCGCGTGCGCACGCAGCGCGGCGTAGACGTGATGCATCAGCATGATGTTGGAGGCGTCGTACAGGCTGCCGCCGGGCGCGAGCAGCCCCATCTCGGTGAGGATTTCCTCGACCTTTTCGTGCCCCGCCTCGGACAGCAGCACCTGGCGCGACTTTTCATCAACGGAATAATCGCCTTCGGACTCTTCGTCCTTCTGCCGCGCCAGGCGCGGCGGCACCAGATTGACCTGCTGAT
>CBJMYK010000203.1:0-3622 GCA_966433795.1 uncultured Thiobacillus sp.
AACATGCCGGCCTGGGGCGGAAAGCTCCGCGAGGCGGAGATGCAGGACATCGACGCCTAGATCAAGTCCTTTTGTTCGGACGAGGGCGACCGCTTGTGGTGGCAAGTGGAACAGCAATCACTCGAACCCTGAGAAAGCGTCGGCCCTGCGCATCGCAGGAGTAAAATGCCGGCATCGAAATCATCCCGGACAGGAGCAAGACATGAGCGAATACGGATTCGACACCCAGATCAACGGACCCTTCGACGCAGCCGTGGACAAGGTCACCGCCGCACTCAAGACCGAAGGCTTCGGCGTGCTGACCGACATCGACGTGCAGGCCACGATGAAGGCCAAGCTCAACGTCGAAGGCCGCCCTTATCGGATTCTCGGCGCCTGCAACCCGCCGCTCGCGCACCAGGCCATCAGCGCGGAGCCGGACGTCGGCATGCTGCTGCCCTGTAACGTCGTCGTGCGCGAAGAAGCCGACGGCAAGGTGACCGTGTCCTTCCTCGACCCGGGCATCATGGTCAAGTTCGTCTCCAATCCCGCGGTCCAGAGCGTCGCGAACGAAGCACGCGCGCGGCTCGTGCGGGTCAAGGACAGCCTGGCTGCCTGAGCACACGACGTCCGGAAAAAAGCCCGCGATCGCGGGCTTTTTTTCGGGTTCCGCGTTTTCAGCGTTAAGCCGGATTTAAGCCTCGCCAGCTAACTTCTGCATTCCGCTCGCCCCGAAAGGAAGACTTGATGAAAACGAAATCCACGGTCCTGCTGTCCGCTTTAGCCTTCGCCTTCGCCTTCGCCGCTTCGGCAGGCGCTTACGCCGCCGAAATTGCCAGTCACCATCATCACGGCGATGGCGGCGCCGACGCGCAGAAGCTTGAGCTTAATGCAGGCAAGAAATGGGCAACCGATGCCCCGCTACGTCAGGCGATGGGTGACATCAACCAGGCGATGAGCAAGGCTGCGCCCCTGATCCGCAGGGATCAGTTCGACGCCGCGGCGTATCAGGCGCTGGCGGCGACGGTCAAGCAGAAGGTGGCGTATGCGGTCGAGTACTGCAAGCTGGAGCCGAAAGCCGACGCCATGCTCCATCTGTTGCTCGCAGACCTGATGACCGGCGCCGAGACGATGGAAGGGAAAACCGACCATCCGCGGCGTGAGGGTGCGCTCGGAGTGCTGCAGGCGCTGAATGCCTATGGGCGTTATTTTCAGGACCCGGGGTGGCAGGCGCCGCAACGCTGAAAATCAGGTCGTCCTGCCCGGGCGCCGCTGATCGGCGATACGCCGGGCTAGGAATCCAGTTCCTTCACCGCTTCCTGGATCAGCACCCACGGCGCGACGACGACGGCCCAGAAGCTCGGCTGGCGCGCGTGCCAGTCCTCGGCGTCGGCAAGTTCGGCGCGCGCGACGCGGCCTTCCTCGAGCCAGGCCTGGATCGCCATGGTGTTGTTTTCGGCGAACTGCAGCGCCGCGTCGACGAGATCCATTCCGGGCGCGATCTTGACGACAACACCGCGCGCGAAGTGCCGCTCGAGCTCGGGCCACGCGAGCTGAGCGGTTTCGAGATTGAGTTTGGCGCGGAGGATTTCGCTCGGGCTCGTCATGTCGGGCTCGTCATTTCGGATCAGAACTAACGAAGAACTCAGCGCGACTTGCCGCCGCCGCGCCGCTGGCTCAACGGATGCTTCGGGACCTGCGGGGGCCGCCCGCGGGTGGCTGGCGTTGGCTTGCCGGAGCGCGGCTTACCCACGCCCGTCTTGACCGCGCCGGCCTTGTTCGCTCCGGGCTTTCCGGCCTTCGATCCGCGGGCGGGGTCCGACGCCGCCGTGCGTGCCGCACAGGGGCTGCGCGCATCCTCGGGCTGCCGGCCGGTGCCGGCGGGCTGGTAGAGCGGGATCAGGTGCTTCTTGCCGTTGCCGATCAGGTCTTCGCGCCCCATGTCCTTGAGCGCCTGGCGCAGCAGCGGCCAGTTGTCGGGATCGTGGTAACGCAGAAAGGCCTTGTGCAGGCGCCGCGTGCGGCCCTGGCGCACGACCGGCACGGCCTCGGCCTTGCCGCCGAGCACCTTCTTCAACGGGTTCTTTTCGGTGTGGTACATCGCCGTCGCGAGCGCCATCGGCGTCGGCAGGAAGGTCTGCACCTGGTCGAGCCGGAAGTCGTGCTTTTTCAGCCACAGTGCGAGGTTCAGCATGTCCTCGTCGGTCGTTCCCGGATGTGCGGCGATGAAATAAGGGATCAGGTACTGCTTCTTGCCGACCGCCTTCGACGCGGCTTCGAACATCTCCTTGAAGCGTTCGTAGGCGCCCATGCCGGGCTTCATCATCTTCGACAGCGGGCCGGCTTCGGTGTGCTCGGGCGCGATCTTGAGATAGCCGCCGACGTGGTGCTGCACGAGTTCCTTGACGTATTCGGGCGAGCGTACGGCAAGGTCGTATCGGAGGCCCGAGCTGATCTGGATCTTCTTGATGCCGGGTACCGCGCGCGCCCGCCGATACATCTGGATCAGCGGGGTGTGGTCGGTTGTCATGTTCTCGCAGATGTCCGGGAACACGCAGGACAGGCGGCGGCAGGACTGTTCGATCTGCTTCGACTTGCACGCCATGCGGTACATGTTCGCGGTCGGCCCGCCGAGGTCGGAGATGACGCCGGTGAAGCCCGGTGTCTTGTCGCGGATCGCCTCGATCTCGCGGATCACCGAATCTTCGCTTCGACTCTGGATGATGCGCCCCTCGTGCTCGGTGATCGAGCAGAAGGTGCAGCCGCCGAAGCAGCCGCGCATGATGTTGATAGAGAAGCGGATCATCTCCCACGCCGGGATCTTTGCGTCGCCGTAGCTCGGGTGCGGCGCGCGCGCGTACGGCAGGTCGTAGACCGCGTCCATCTCGGGCGTGGTCAGCGGAATCGGCGGCGGGTTGAGCCAGACGTCGCGTTCGCCGTGCGCCTGGCGCAGCGCGCGCGCATTGCCGGGGTTGGATTCGAGATGGAACACGCGCGACGCGTGCGCGTAGAGCACCGGGTTGTTCCTGACCTGGTCGTAATCGGGCAGGCGGATGACCGTGCGCGCGCGCAATTCCTGGCGCGCTGCGAGGCGCTCGGCCTTCGGCACGATGCGCACCGGCGCCGTTTTAATGGAAGCGGTGCCTTCGGGTGTTTGCGCCGTGGGGCCGCTGGGTGCCATCGCGTAGGGATCGACGTGGGCGTCGATCGCGCCGGGGGTGTCGAGTTCGGTCGAGAGAACCTCGATCCATGCATCGTCCGGTTTCCAGTCGCGCGCCACCATGAAGCCGGTCCCGCGCACGTCGCGGATGTCGGCGATGTTTTCGCCCTTGGCGAGACGATGTGAGATGTCGAGCAAGGCGCGCTCGGCGTTGCCGAAGATCAGCAGATCGGCCTTCGAATCCGGCAGGACCGAGCGACGCACGGTGTCGGACCAGTAGTCATAGTGCGCGATGCGGCGCAGGCTCGCCTCGATCGAGCCGATGATGACCGGCGTGCCGGGGAAGGCCTCGCGACAGCGCTGCGCGTAGACCGTGACGGCACGGTCGGGCCGCCGGTTCGGTTCGGCGTTGGCCGTGTACGCGTCGTCCGAGCGGATCTTGCGATCGGACGTGTAGCGGTTGACCATCGAATCCATGTTGCC
>CBJMYK010000204.1:0-3608 GCA_966433795.1 uncultured Thiobacillus sp.
ATCGGTTTTTGCAGCGGCGAACCCGGCTAGACTGGAGCGCGAGATGGGGCGGTATATCGATCCACGCACTGATTTTGGCTTCAAGCGGCTTTTTGGGCAAGAGGATAGCAAGGATATCCTGGCCCACTTTCTGTTTGACGTGCTAGAGTTGCCGCATCCCATCACCGAACTGTCGTTTATTCCGGCAGAACAATTACCGGCGTCGCCAGCGGAACGGCGAGGCATCTATGACATCTATTGTGTCGACCGCGTGGGCCGGCGCGCTCAGCCCGACGGCGGTCGCGACGAAGATCCAGCGGCTGAAGGATGAGTGGGCCATGGGGTTTCCTCGCCGGTTTCGCTCAGAGTACCTCTGCAGCATAGTCGGCCAAGCGCGAACGTTCGCCGCGTTGGAGGGTGACGTGGCCGTTGTGCGGCCAGCCCTTGAAATGGTCGACGACGTAGGTGAGACCCGAGCTGCCCTCGGTCAGGTAGGGCGTGTCGATCTGCGCGATGTTGCCAAGGCATACGACCTTGGTGCCGGGGCCGGCGCGCGTGATCAGCGTCTTCATCTGCTTGGGCGTGAGGTTCTGCGCCTCGTCGATAATGAGGAACTTGTTGAGGAAGGTGCGCCCGCGCATGAAGTTGAGCGACTTCACCTTGATCCGCGAGCGGATCAGGTCCTGCGTCGCGGCGCGCCCCCAGTCGCCGCCCTCGTCGTCGCTTTTGTTGAGCACGTCGAGGTTGTCCTCCAGGGCGCCCATCCACGGCGTCATCTTCTCCTCCTCGGTGCCCGGTAGGAAACCGATGTCCTCGCCGACCGGCACGGTGACGCGGGTCATGATGATTTCGGAGTAGATCTTCTTGTCGAGGACCTGGGCGAGCCCTGCCGCCAGCGTCAGCAGCGTCTTGCCCGTTCCCGCCTGGCCGAGCAGGCTGACGAAGTCGATCTCGGGGTCCATCAGCACGTTGAGCGCGAAATTCTGTTCGCGATTGCGCGCGGTGATGCCCCAGACGTTGTTCTTGTGGTGGCCGAAATCCTTGACCGTGACCATTTCCGCGTGCTTGCCCTCGACCTTGAGCACCTTGGCATAGAGCGGATTGGCGCCTTCCTGGAAGACGAACTCGTTGGGCAGCAAACTCGAGACGAGCGGCCCCTTGACCCGGTAGTAGGTGTGGCCGTTCGCCTGCCACGATTCCATGCCTTTTCCGTGCGAGTCCCAGAAATCCGAAGGCAGTTCGCGCAGCCCGGCGTAGAGGAGGTCGGTGTCTTCCAGCACCTTGTCGTTGAAGTAGTCCTCGGCCGGCAGACCGAGCGCACGCGCCTTGATGCGCATGTTGATGTCCTTCGACACCAGGATGACCTGTCGCTTGGTGTGATGGCGCGAGAGGAATAGCACGACGCCGAGAATCTGGTTGTCGACCTTCGACGTCGGCAGATTGACCGGAATGTCGCCGCTGATCGCTTGCGTCTGCAGGAACAGCCTGCCGGTCGCGGCGTTGTGGCTGTGCGGCCCGAGGGGCACGCCTTCGTCGATGCTGTCGAGCTTGCGGACGATCTCGTCGAGAAAGCGGCTGGCCTGACGTGCGTTGCGCGATACCTCGGTCATGCCCTTCTTGTGCTGGTCGAGTTCTTCGAGCGTGGCGATCGGCACGTAGACGTCGTGCTCCTCGAAGCGGAAGAGGCTCGTCGGGTCGTGCATCAGCACGTTGGTGTCAAGAACGAAGAGCTTGGTTGGGGCGGCGGCTTTTCTCGGCATGAAGGGAAGCGGACTCGGGGAATGAGGGTGCGTTCATCCTACCTCAAGGCGGACGTCGCTTGTCGAGTCCCGGACGCAACGTGAGCGCCTGGGCGCGCGCACGGTTTTGCCGGCCTCGTTTCTCAGTAGAATGATCTGCTTTTCGACCGGGAGCCGCACGGGATGAACGGCTTGAGATCGCTGTCCAGCATGCGCCTGCTCTATGCGCTCGTCGCCTGCCTGTGGTTGGAACCGCTGCAGGCGCAGGTCGCCGCGCACATCCTGTTGCAGGATTCCCCGCTCGCAGGCTTTCAATACCATGCCGGCAAGACGTTGTGGCCACAGATGCAGGTCGGCGACGCGCTGACGCTCGTTCGCGAGCCCGACAATCGCTACGACGCCAAAGCCGTGCGCGTCGAGTGGCACGGCCACAAGATCGGCTACGTGCCGCGGCGCGAGAACGCAGACGTCGCCCGGCTCCTCGACGCGGGCCAGACGCTCGACGCACGCATCGTCCGTCTGGCCGAGGTGCGCGACCCCTGGTCGCGTGTGCGTTTCGAGATCCTGATCCCGCTGCGGGCCGGCACAAGGGAGTAGATCATGGGACGATTGATCGCATTGGCCGCGCTGGCGTTCGCCTTGCTCGGCGAATCGCTCGCTGCATCCCTGCCGCTTTCCCGGCTCGAACTGCCACCCGGCTTTACGATCGAATTGTTCGCGCGCGTGCCGAACGCGCGGCAGATGGCGCTCGGCCGAGACACGCTGTTCGTCGGCAGCATGCGCGCCGGCAAGGTCTATGCCGTACCACTGACCGGCGCACACACGCCGCTCGTGATCGCCGACAAGCTCGAGATGCCCGTGGGCGTCGCGTTTCGCGACGGCGACCTGTACGTCTCGGCGGTCGGACGGATCCTGCGTCTGCGCGACGTCGAGGCGAAACTCGCGCGGCCGCCGCGGCCCGAACTCGTAAGCGACGCCTACCCGGACGAAACCCACCATGGCTGGAAATTCATCGCGTTCGGTCCAGACGGCAAGCTCTATGTACCGGTCGGCGCCCCGTGCAACATCTGTGCGCCCGATCCGGATCGCTACGCAATGATTTCGCGCCTCGATCCAGCGAGCGGGGCGATCGAAATCGTCGCGCGCGGCGTGCGCAATACCGTCGGCTTCGACTGGCACCCGCAGACGCGCGAGCTGTGGTTCACCGACAACGGGCGCGACTGGCTCGGCGATGACGCGCCGCCTGATGAGCTCAATCGCCTCGCCGAAATCGGTCAGCACTTCGGCTATCCGCACTGTCACGGCGGCAGGATCGCCGACCCGGAATTCGGCAAAACGCGGCGTTGCGCCGAGTTCGTCCCACCCGTGCAGAATCTCGGCGCCCATGTCGCGAGCCTCGGCATGCGGTTCTACGACCGCAGCCAGTTCCCGGCACGCTATCGCAACGCGGTCTTCATCGCCGAACATGGTTCGTGGAACCGTAGCGAGAAAAACGGCTACCGCGTCAGCGTCGTGAGGCTGCAGGACAATCGCGCCGTCGCTTACGAGCCCTTCGTCAGCGGCTGGGTGCAGGGCGATTCGGCGTGGGGGCGGCCGGCCGACGTGCTGGTGCTTCCCGACGGCAGCCTGCTCGTCTCCGACGACCACGCGGGCGCGATTTATCGCGTCGTCTACCGAGGCGAACGGTAAAATTGCAACGATGAAATTGCTCGTCCTCGATACCTCCACCGAATGGTGCTCGGCGGCGCTCTGGCTGGACGGTCAGGTCCAAGCGCGCCGGGTGCTTGCCGAACAACGCCACAGCAGTCTGTTGCTGCCGATGGTCGACGAGTTGCTGCGCGCAGCTGACGTCGGGCTGCGCCAGCTCGACTGCATCGCATACGGCGCCGG
>CBJMYK010000205.1:0-3598 GCA_966433795.1 uncultured Thiobacillus sp.
TGATGTAATTGGCCTGGGTGCCTTTGCCGGCGCCAGGGCCGCCCAACAGAATCAAACGCATTGCGTGTCTCCCCTAAATTGATATGAATGTCCCAAACCGCGCTAGCCTAAGGCAAGCGCGAATCGAGCAACACTTAAAAAATTTTATTGGCGGATTCAAGAGGCTGCTAGGCAGCCGCGAACAGCGCGCGAACCCGCGCCAGGTCTTCCGCCGTGTCGACGCCAGCAGCCGGCGCGGTCGGCGTGATGCCGAGGCTGATGCGGTGGCCGTGCCACAGCACGCGCAACTGTTCGAGCATCTCGCAGCGCTCGAGCGGCGAACTCGCGAGGTTCGCGTAGGTGCGCAGGAAACCCGCGCGATAGGCATAAAGCCCGATGTGGCGCAGCGCCCCGACTTCGTGCGGCATGGGCTGCTCGGCCGCGAAGGCGTCGCGCGGCCAGGGAATCGGCGCACGGCTGAAGTAGAGCGCGTAACCCGCTTCGTCGGCGACGACCTTGACGACGTTGGGATTGACGAAGTCGGCGTGATCGTGGATCGGGTGCGCGAGCGTCGCCATCACCGCGTCGTCGTGCAGCACGAGCTGGCGCGCGGCCTCGCGGATCAGCGCCGGGTCGATCAGCGGCTCGTCGCCCTGTACGTTGACGACGAGCACGTCGTCCGCCCAGCCCAGCGTTTCGGCGACTTCGACCAGACGTTCGGTGCCCGACTGGTGAGCGGGCGAAGTCAGCAGCGCCTGATAGCCGGCCGACTCGACCGCCTCCATCACCCGCGCGTCGTCGGTCGCGACGACGACCGACTCGGCGCCGGCTTGCAGAGCGCGCTCGAGCACATGCAACACCATGGCACGGCCGCCGATGTCGGCGAGCGGCTTGCCGGGAAGTCTGCTCGACGCATAGCGCGCGGGAATGACGACACGAAAGCGCATGGCGCCTCAGGCCGGACCGTGGATTTCTTCGGGGCTCAGCGCGCGCGCCTCTTCCGGCAGCATCACCGGAATGTCGTCACGGATGGGATAGGCGAGCCGGCACGCCGGGCAGACGAGTTCGTGCGCGGATTTTTTCCACTCGAGCGGCCCCTTGCAGACGGGGCAGACGAGGATTTCAAGTAACTTCGGGTTCATTGATCGCGGTCCTGAAAAATGCGGACGCAGCGGCCTCGGTCGGCTGCTGCGACTTGCTCTGATAAAGATGGATGTCGGCGACCGAGAGCAGGGTCACCAACTCGTGGCCGTCCTGCGGTGCCTGGGCGACGCCGAGGCTCGCGGCCATCGGCAGGCCGTTGCTCTTGCTCCATGCCTCGGTGCGGGCGTCGATGTGCTCGAAAATCCGTTGCGCGGCGGCAGCGTCGCATCGCGGAAGGATGGCGACGAATTCGTCGCCGCCCCAGCGGCCGCACACACCCATTTCGGCAGACTCTGCGAAGATCTGCGCGAACTCGGCGAGAACGCGGTCGCCTGCGCCGTGTCCGTAGCGGTCGTTGACCGCCTTGAACTGGTTGAGATCGGCGAACAAGACCGTCGCCGCTCGCGCGTCGCCGAGCAGCCGGTCCGCGGCGGCCAGCAGCCCGTGGCGGTTCAACAATCCTGTCAATGCGTCGAAGCGGCTGCGCCGATCGAGCTCGCGTCGTTGTTCCTCGATCCGCCCGGTCAGGAAATACGCATAGAGCGCGAGCGTGACCCAGAATATGCCGTAGAAAACGTCGCCGGCGGTGACGACGAAGCCGCCGAAGCGGTAGCGCAGCGCGAACGCGACCGCCATGCAGAGGAAGGAGGCGGCGAGCACTTCGGCGAAGAGACGCATGCCGTAGCGCATGCCGTTTCCGAGCAGCACCATCAGGAAAACCAAAGCGGACGGCGGAATGAGATTGGGATCGTGGACGACGCAGAGCGTGACGATCGCGAGGTCGGCGCTCATCGCGCTGCGGATCTTGCGCAGTGTGACGCCCTGCAGGGCTTGGCGGAACAGCCAGGTGTTCAGAACGAAATACACGCCCAGTGCGATCAGCAGCTGCTCGACGCTCAGAAACCCGGCCGGCACGGCATCCATCGTCGCGAAGTAGACGACGGACAGCGAAAAGAACAGGTAGCGTGTGAAGTACTGGGTGACGACTTCGGAGCGGTCGGGGACCCAGAATCCGGCGTTCTCGCGCTCGGCTTGCCAATGGCACGGGTGACGGCGTTCGCCCCAATCGGAACAGTGCATTGCCATAAGCCTCCTCCCCCCCCGCTCTTCCCGATCCTTCAGGATTGGAGCCGTGCCCGCATCCAGTCGATGAACCCCGCTTCGGGGACGACGTCGAGTTCGACGGCCCACCAGTCGGCGCCGGCGAATCCGCTGCATTTTACCGCGTCTTTCTCGGTCATCAGTACGGCACCGTCGGCCGGTAGCTCGCCGGGCCGAAACGCGTGATGGTCGGCGAAGGCGCGCGGGTGATAGCGCAGACCGTGCGCGTCGAGCATCGCAAAAAAGCCCTCGGGTCGGCCGATCCCGGTCGCCGCGAGCCAGTCGCGCCGCGGCAAGTCGCGCAAGGATTTTCTTTCCGCGGGCGCGCGCAGACGCCAGGCGGACCCTGCATGGTAGTCGGCGCGCCAGGTCGCGAGGCCCAGATAGGTGCGCCATTGGCCGGCGCCCCGCACGACCTGGATGACGGCATCGACCTCGTGCAACCGCCCGAAGGGCTCGCGCAGGGGCCCGGCCGGGAGCGGCCAGCCGTTGCCGAAGCCCGTACGGGCGTCGAGCACGGCCAGTTCGATATCGCGCTTGAGACGATAGTGCTGCAAGCCGTCGTCGGACACGATGACGTCGACGTCGGGGTGGCGTGCGAGAAGCGTCCGCGCCGCGGCCGGCCGGTCGCGGCCGATGACGACGGGTGCGCCCGTCTTCACGTGGATCAGGAGGGGTTCGTCGCCCACTTCGGCGGCGGTACTGCCGGCGCTCACCTCGACGCAGCCGCGCGCATTGCCGCCATATCCGCGGCTCACGACGCCCGGCTGGCGTCCCTGCTCGCGCAGCCAGTTCGTCAACCAGATCACGAGCGGCGTCTTGCCGCTGCCGCCGGCCGTGATGTTGCCGACGACGATGACCGGGACACCGACCTCGACGCTGGCGAGCCAGCCATGCCGATAGACGAAGCGCCGCAGGCTGACGACGCTGGCGAAGAACCACGCGAGTGGCAGAAGCAGCAGGGTGACCGGCCCGGTGCGTGTCCACAGGCGCGAAGGCGAGAACACGCGAGATGCCCTATTCCGTTGCGCGCTCACAGGTGAATCGAAGTCCGTCTGCAGAAAGCGCCGGCAGCGCGAACGGGATGGACGGCGTCACGATCGATACGGGCGCGCAATCAAGGATTGGTCTGGGTGGCGAAGCTTATGCGGCTGAGGCCGACGCGGCGCGCCGCCTCCATGACGTTGACCACCGACTGGTGCGCGGCGCGCGCATCGGCGTTGATCACGATGATCGGATCGTTCTGGTTGGCGGCAGCCTTCTTCAGTGCGGCGGCGATTCCGTCGACCGACGCATCGCCGAGCGCGGTGGCGTCGATCTGGTATCGACCGTTTTCGGCAACGGCCACCTCGATCTGCTTGGGCTGCGTCGGCGT
>CBJMYK010000206.1:0-3594 GCA_966433795.1 uncultured Thiobacillus sp.
GGCCAGCGAAACCTGGCCGGGGCGCGGGTTGTTGCCGCCGCCGACCAGCGCGACCGCCGAGGCCGTATGGTGTGGCGCACGGTAGGGGCGGCGCTGCCAGTGCTCGGGGCGAAAACCTCCGTTGAGCGACGCGACCGCCGCGGCTTCCAGCGCCTCGGTCTCGTCCATAGCCGGCAGGATGCCCGCGAAGCGCGCCGCAAGCATCGATTTGCCGGTCCCCGGCGGTCCTGCCATGAGGATCGAATGGCCGCCCGCCGCTGCGACTTCGAGCGCACGGCGCGCACCGGCCTGGCCCTTGACGTCGGCGAAGTCGGGATACGCCGGCGCGGGGAGCGATGCAGCGGCGGCAGCTTCCGTCAGGCTGCCTTGGCCGGCGAGCCAGGCGCAGACTTCGAGCAGACTCGTCGCCGCGTAGGTCGCGACGCCGCGCGCGAGCGCCGCCTCGCTCGCCGACGGCGCCGGCAATACCAGCGTGCGACCGCTTTGACGCGTGGCCAAGGCCATTGCCAGGGCGCCGCGGACCGGGCGCAGCTCGCCGGTCAGCGCGAGTTCGCCTGCGAATTCTGCATGCTCGAACTTGTCTGCCGGAACCTGACCGGACGCCGCGAGAATCGCGAGCGCGATCGGCAGATCGAAGCGACCCGATTCCTTGGGGAGATCGGCCGGTGCGAGGTTGACCGTGATGCGGCGTGCCGGAAACTCATAACGCGCGTTCTGGATCGCCGCGCGGACCCGGTCGCGCGCCTCTTTGACTTCGGTCTCGGGCAGGCCGACGAGCGTGAACGCCGGCAGGCCGTTTGCGAGATGCGCCTCGACGACCACCTCGGGCGCATGCATGCCGTTCAGCGCGCGGCTCTTGACGACGGCGACGGCCATGGACCTAGCCTTCGTCTGACGGGCGTTGCTGCTTCTCCAGTTCGCGGAGCCGCGCCTCGAGTTGCTCGAGCCTCTCCCGCGTGCGCGCGAGCACCGCGGTCTGGACGTCGAACTCCTCGCGACTCACCAGATCGAGCTTGGTGAGCATGGACGTGACGCCGGCTTTGAGGTTGCGTTCGAACTCCTTCGCCGGAGACTGTCGCAGTACGTCGCCGAGCTTGGCGACCAGGTCGTTGACGAAAGCGGAATCGGGAAACTTCGGGTTCATCGGGCACCTCCGGTTGATGCGCGAGTGTAGCAAGCGACGCGCGCGGACGCGCAGCTTGCGTGGCACAAACAAAGTGCGGCAGCTTTTTTCGGTGCACTGCCGGAGTGCGTCGGGCGCCTGAATGTCGTGCGTCGCCCGGGTAATCTATTGATAAAAAATGAGAAACACCTCTGGCACGGCTCCTGCTGCATAACCGGAGCAATCCTGCACGCGCCACTCACGGAGAGATACATGAAAAAACTTGCACACGCCCTGATTCTGACCGGCCTGCTGGGCGCCCCAGCGCTCGCCGCGGCGGCCGAGGAAGGCGGCCCGCACAGCCTCAGCGCAAACGTCGGGCTCACGAGCAACTACCTGTTCCGCGGGATCTCCCAGACCGGCGGCGACCCGGCCATCCAGGGTGGCCTCGACTACGCGCACCGCAGCGGCTTTTATCTCGGCACCTGGGGCAGCAATGTCGGCTGGATCGAGGACTATCAAGGATACGACTCGGGCAACCTCGAACTCGACCTTTACGGCGGCTTCCGCGGCAATATCGGCGCCAGCGACTTCACCTTCGACGTCGGCGCGATTCAGTATTTCTATCCGGGCGAACGCGCGGGCGCGGTCGACGCCGACACCACCGAGTTGTACGCCGGCCTGGGGTGGAAGTGGTTCTCGCTCAAGTATTCCTACGCCATCAGTGACGAAGTCTTCGGTTTCGCCGACGCCGACGGCTCCAACTACCTCGACGTGTCGCTCAACGTCCCGCTCGGCGAAACCGGCCTCACGGCCGGCGCGCACTGGGGGACGTTCAATTTCGAGAACAACGGCGCGCAGGATTACGACGACTGGAAAGTCAGCCTCGCCTACGACATGGGCAAGTTGAGCAATGTCGCAGCGGGCGTGACGGTCGGCGTGATGTACACCGACACCGACGCCGACAGCGCGGTGTGGACCGACGCCAACGGCGAGTTCCTCGGCAAAGACACGACCACGGTCTGGATTTCCAAGGCTTTTTGAATACCTGAAGACGAGGGCGATGCAGGCGGTCGCTCTATCTTTCCTTGCCTAATTGGGAGATGACATGAAATTCGTAACGGCCATCATCAAGCCGTTCAAGCTGGACGAAGTGCGCGAGGCCTTGTCGGCCATCGGCGTCACCGGCCTGACGGTCACGGAAGTAAAGGGATTTGGGCGGCAGAAGGGGCATACCGAGCTGTATCGCGGCGCCGAGTATGTCGTCGACTTTCTGCCCAAGGTAAAGATCGAAGTCGCGATCAAGGCCGAAATGCTCGAGCGCGTGATCGAGGCGATCGAGAAGGCGGCCAATACCGGGAAGATCGGCGACGGCAAGATTTTTGTCACGAGCCTGGAACAGGTCGTGCGGATCCGCACCGGCGAGTCCGGCCCGGACGCGCTGTGAGGAGCGGAACATGAAAAAACTATTTGCTTCGTTGGGCCTGGTCCTCGCCCTGTTGTCGCCCGGCCTGGCGTCGGCGCAGGACGCGACCGCACCGATGGAAGACGCCGCGGCGGTCGAAACGGCGCCGGCGCCCGCAGCCGTACCGGCCGAAACAGTACCGGCGGAGGCCGCCGCGACGCCCGTCCCCGACAAGGGCGACACGACCTGGATGATGGTTTCGACGCTGCTCGTCGTCCTGATGATCGTTCCGGGCGTCGCGCTGTTCTACGGCGGGCTCGTGCGTGCCAAGAACATGCTGTCGGTGCTGACGCAGGTGATGGCGATCTTCTGCCTGATTTCGGTGCTCTGGGCGGTCTATGGCTACTCGCTGGCGTTCGGCGACGGCGGCGGCATGAACTGGGCGATCGGCGACCTCTCCAAGCTCTTCCTCGCCGGGATCACGCCCGACAGCACGGCCGCGACCTTCTCCGACGGCGTCGTCATTCCCGAATTCACCTTCGTCGCCTTCCAGTTGACCTTCGCCGCGATCACGGTCGCGCTGATCGTCGGCGGGCTCGCCGAGCGCGTGAAATTCTCCGCGCTGCTCGTGTTCGCGGTGCTCTGGTTCACCTTCTCCTACCTGCCGATCGCGCACATGGTGTGGGCGACCGGCGGCTATCTGTTCGAGAAGGGCGACCTCGACTTCGCGGGCGGGACCGTGGTCCATATCAACGCCGGCGTCGCCGCGCTCGTCGGTGCGATCGTGCTCGGCAAGCGCATCGGCTACGGCCGCGACGCGATGCCGCCGCATAACCTGCCGATGACGATGATCGGCGCGTCGCTGCTGTGGGTCGGCTGGTTCGGTTTCAACGCCGGCTCCAACCTCGAAGCGACGGGCGGCGCGGCACTCGCCTTCATCAATACCATCCTCGCGACCGCCGCTGCAGGTCTCGCCTGGATGTTCGCCGAGTGGATGGTACGCGGCAAGCCCTCGCTGCTCGGCGTCGCTTCTGGCGTGGTCGCGGGCCTGGTTTGCATTACGCCCGGGGCCGGCTTCGTTAATCTG
>CBJMYK010000207.1:0-3587 GCA_966433795.1 uncultured Thiobacillus sp.
GCCATGCGGCGGATCCATCGGTCGGACTTGATGCTCATCAGGTGTTGGAAATGACAATATTGGGGAACTTGGCCGAATGGTCGACAGCGGTTTCGCCAATCTTAACAGCAACGCGGCGCGCGATCTGCTTGTAGATCTCGGTCACGCGGCCGTTCGGATCGGACACCACCGACGGCTTGCCCGAATCGGTGTCGGCACGGATGCTCGCATCGAGCGGCAGGGCGCCCAGGAACTCGACGTTGTAATCCTTGCACATGCGCTCGCCGCCGCCTTCGCCAAATATGCGCTCTTCGTGACCGCAGTTCGAGCAGATGTGAAGACTCATGTTTTCGACGACACCAATGATCGGGATGCCGACCTTTTCGAACATCTTGAGGCCCTTGCGCGCATCGATCAGCGCGATGTCCTGGGGCGTCGTGACGATGACCGCGCCGGTTACGGGCACACGTTGCGCGAGCGTCAGCTGGATGTCGCCCGTCCCCGGAGGCAGGTCCACGACCAGGTAATCGAGCTCGCTCCAGTTGGTGTTGTTGAGCAACTGCTCCAGCGCCTGCGTCACCATGGGGCCGCGCCACACCATGGGCGTTTCGACGTCGATCAGGAAACCGATCGACATCGCCTGGATGCCGTGGCCGATCAAGGGATCCAGGTTCTTGCCGTCGGTCGACTCGGGCTTGTCGGTGATGCCGAGCATCGTCGGCTGCGAGGGACCATAGATGTCAGCGTCGAGCATGCCCACCCGCGCGCCTTCGGCAGCCAGCGCCAGCGCCAGGTTGACGGCGGTCGTCGACTTGCCGACCCCGCCCTTGCCCGACGCGACCGCGATGATGTTCTTGACGTTGGGGATCAGCTTGACGCCACGCTGCACGCTATGGGAGACGATCTTGAAGCTGACGTTGGCGGTCGCGCCGGTCACGCCCTCGATCGCCTTGAGCTTGTCTTCGACCTGTTGCTTGATCGTGGCGAGCTGGCTCTGGGCGGGATAGCCGAGCGCGATGTCGACGGAAACCGAGCCGCCGTCGATCTTGATATTGCGGGCGGATTTGGTCGAGACGTAGTCCTTGTGCGTGTTGGGGTCGACCAACTCTTTCAGTGCAGTCTGCACCTGAAGTTCAGAAACGGCCATGTTTGCTCCAGCGGTTGATTAGCAATCGCTCATTTTAACGAATTCCCCCGCCTTGGGTGCACGAGAACGTAGAAAGGACGCGGGACTCCCTGCCGTTGGCAGGGGAATGGACCGCTTGGCCCGCGCCGTTCGGCGTCCCCACGGGCCCGCATTTTCCAGAACCGTCGGGCCGGCTAACGCGGCTGCGCATAATGCGCGACGAGGACGGCCTCGGGCACGCGCAGACGGATCGCCGCGACCAACTCGCTGATCGCACCGGGGCGCGGACGCAGCGACACCCACAACAGGTTCAAGCTGAGGTTGAGGTCAGCGAATACGACGTCATGGTGCAGCGCGAGCACTGCCTGGATGTCGCGCGAGGCCCGTTCGATTTCCACCGCCGGCCGCGAGCGCAGGCGGGGAATCAGCATCATGAAATCGGTCAGCCGGTGGCCGCTGCGATCGCGGGTCGGCGCGAGTTGCCACAAGGGCAAGGCGGGGGACGGGGCGGGGGCGAGCCTGTTTGAAGTATGGATCCGGATCTTCATTCTGCCTCCCGCCGCCCTGCTTAGGGCTTGAGCTGTAGATCGAAAGGGATGTCGCGTCGGTCTCCGGGTCGCCGCGTATGTTGTCGCAGATACCGGAGGTCCCTGTGAAGGTAGCGCTCGAGTTCCTCGAGCGCAAGGCGATAGACCTCGCGCTTGAAGTCCACGACGGCGTCCATCGGCACCCAATACTCATTCCAGCGCCACGCGTCGAACTCGGGATGAGCGCTCGCACGCAGCGAAACATCGCAGTCGCGGCCGGTCAGACGGAGCAAAAACCAGATCTGCTTCTGCCCGCGATACAGGCCACGGTTGTCGCGTCGCGTCCAATGAGGGGGCACGTCGTAGCGCAACCACTCGCGGGTGCGGCCGAGGATTCGTACATGGCCCGGCTGCAGGCCCACTTCTTCTTCCAATTCCCGGAACATGGCCTGTTCCGGCGTTTCCCCGGCATTGATGCCGCCCTGGGGAAACTGCCAGGCGTGCTGGTTGACGCGCTTGCCCCAGAAAACCTGGTTACGCGCGTTGCACAATATGATGCCTACGTTCGGGCGGTACCCTTCTCGATCGATCATGGCCGCCACCATCAATTAAATACAGTTGCTTGCATTCTTCCATACCCGTCGGAAATTGCAAACCTTAGAGACTCGGAAACGAGCCATTACCCCTTGTTTTAATTGGCTTTTGAAGGACACGCCGCGCCGCGTGCAGGCCCGCGGCCGAGACCCGAGTCGGTCTGCGCGCCGAAGACGGGCAAGGCGCGCAAGGCCGGCGGTCGGGCGGCTCAGCCCGCACGCGGCAAGGCGCCCTCCGCCCACTGGAAATCGCGGGCGAAGGCGCGCAGATCCAGGCCCCAGCGCTTGGACAGATCGGCCAGGCGAGGCTGGGCCTCGGCCAGGCGCGCCGCGGCGCCCGCTTGGTTGAAGGCGAAAAGGATGACGTTGGTCTTGCTCTGCACCGATATCCAGCCAACCTCGCCGTCGAAGGCACGCGTCAATCGCGCGAAATACTCGCTGAACTCGCGGTCCTGCCCCCATAGGTTGACGACCAGGATCCCGCCGGGCGTCAAGGCGCGGCGGCAGGCCGTGTAAAAGGTCTGCGTCGCCAGCGCTTCGACCTGGTTACCGGCGTCGAAGCCGTCGAGCAGGATCACATCGGCGCTGGCGGGGTGTCGACGCACAAAGAGCGCCCCGTCGCCCTCGATGACGTCGAGTTGATCGTCGTTCGGCGGCAATTCGAAGTGGGCGCGCGCCGCGGCGATCACCCGCGGATCGATTTCCACTGCGGTGATGTGCGTTTGCGGCCGCTGCTTACGGATGAACTTGGCGAGCGACCCCCCGCCCAGACCGATCATCAAAACGGCTTGCGGCGTGGCATTGAACATCACGAAGGCCATCATGGCCCGGGTGTAGGCGAGTTCGAGGTCCCATGGACGGCTCAGGCGCATCGCGCTCTGGATCGCCTGGCTGCCCAGATGCAGCGTCCGTATCCCGCGTTCCTCCGTGACCTCCAGCCCTCCGTCCCCCGCCCGGCGTTTCCCGAACCTCAAGCGCATTGCCATTCCCGCGTCAAATCGAGCGCGAGAGATTACACGCCCGCACGCTAAAATGCCGCTTTTCGTCCTGGCTTGTCCACCCATGCGCGCTACCCAGTTTTTCCTGTCGACCACTAAGGAAGCCCCGTCCGAAGCCGAACTCGTCAGCCACAAGCTCATGCTGCGCGCCGGCCTGATCAAGCGCCTGGGCTCCGGCCTTTACACCTGGATGCCCTTGGGTCTTCGCGTGTTGCGTCGGGTCGAGGCCGTGGTACGCGAGGAGATGAACCGCGCCGGCGCGATAGAGCTTCTGATGCCGGCCGTGCAGCCGGCCGAACTCTGGGAGGAAACCGGGCGCTGGGCGCTGTTCGGCCCGCAGATGCTCAAGATCAAGGACCGCCAC
>CBJMYK010000208.1:0-3572 GCA_966433795.1 uncultured Thiobacillus sp.
GGTAGCGCACGTCGTGCCGGGTATTGGAACGAAAGCCCGCGATCGCGAACGGGTCGCCGAGTTTCTCGACCGACCACGCGAGCAGCGAGACGGCTTCCTGCGACAGCTCGAGGATGGTCTGGTCGGAACCGGCGGCCCTGTCGTTGAGCGATTCCGACAAATCGAGCAGGAGCATGACGCTGATGTCGCGACCGTCGGTGCGGTGGCTCATGTTGATGCGCGGATCGGGCGTCGCGCCGCCCTTGAAGTCGATCAGCGAACGGATCGCGACGTCGAGGTCGAGCTCGCTGCCTTCTTCCTGATAGCGGATCCGCACCTTGTCCTGCGGCTTCAACAGGTCGAGCATCTTCTTCAGCCGCTTGGCGAGCGCGCCGTGCTTGGCCAATAGCCGATCGATGTCGGCGGCGTTGCCGCTCGGATGCAGCGCCTCGTAGACGCTCGCCCAGTCGGGACGATAGGTCTGGCTCGCGTAGTCCCACTCCGGGTAGTGCCGCGGCGGCAGGCCATGGATCTCTTCGCCCGGCTCGATCTTTCTTTTTTGGTCGAAGGCCTCTTCCTCGTCGCCCTCCTCGATGAATTTCCACAGCTGGCGGTTGTCGTCACGGTAGTCGACGACAGTGTCGTCGAAGTGGACTTTCGCGAACTGGTCGCTCGCGCGGCGCGTCTTCGCGACGTAGGAGAGCGCGAGCGACGCGATCTCCTTCGTGCTCGACGCGCGCCGCTCTGATTCACTCGGCGCCATGATCGCGTGGAAGCGCGCGACGAAGTCGTTGAGGTCGGGGTCGGCGTAGCCGTGCGCCGGGTCGAGCAAGGCGCGTGACAGCATCGCCATGCGGTGGCGCAGGCAGGAGGTGGTCTCGGGGTCGCAAGCGGTCTCGGCGGGCTTCGGATGCAGCGCGAGGAACAGCCGGCGCAGGCCCGGATATTCGCGGATCAGCAGCGTTTCGACGCGGCAGTCCTCGAAGAACTCGACGGCCATGCGCTGGAACGGACTCCAGTTGTCGGCGATCTGCGCTTCCGACCAGCGACGGTGGCCGATCATGTGGGCGAGCGTCGCGCGATAACGGTCGAGCCCGGATATCTCGCCGACGTCGTCGTAGACGTCGGGCAGGCGGATGCCGAGCTTGTCGTAATACGGCACCGGCTTGCGGATCTCGTCGAACGCGGTCGAGTACGGCACGAGATGGTCGTGGTCGCGCCACAACCCGCGCAGGTAGAGATCGAGGCGGCGCTCGACGTCGACCAGCAGTGTTCCGTGACGCTCGCGCTGCAGCACCGCGCGCGCGTCGGCCGATTGCAGACTGAAGTAATCCTTCTGCCGCTCGGGGTGGGTGCGGTAGTTGCGGATGCCGTATTCGACCCAGTTTCTGAGGCCCGAGAGCGAAAGCTGCGCGAGCAGGCTCGGCGCCTGGGCCAGGAACTCGGGCAGACCCGGGCTCGGGAACGTCGTGTGGTGGCCGTGGATGGAACCCGTCGTGCGAGCCTTCAGCTCCAGCGCGATGTCGAGGTAATGCACGAGTTGCGCCTGCGACTGCAGGCGGCGCGCAACCGGGGCGAGCGTCTGCAGGAAAGGCGTGATCGCACGCCCGTTGGGCGACTTCTGAAAGCGCTGGATCAGCGCCATGACGGCGGGCAACGCGGTTTCTCCGACCGCCTTCGCCGTCGACGGCCACTCCTCTAGAAACGCCAGCATCGGCTCGACGCCGCGCCCGAGCTTGCCGATGAGACGCGCGGCGTCGAGATAGGCATCGATGCCGTCACGCGTGAGCACCGCGAGCGCCTCGACCATGACGTCGTCGAACACCGCCTCGACCTGCGGAAAGCGCGTGCCGAGCTGCTTCCAGTAGGCGGCCATGAGGGGGTGCTGGTAGGCGGTTTCACTCATGGCAGCCGCAGCCTTCTTTTCCGGAGCGCTGGACGGGCGGGCAGCGAACACTGCCATAGGAACAATAGACGCAGCAGTCGCCCGGTTTCGGTCGCAACAGCCTATGACACTGCGCGCACTCGTAATACCACTGGCACGCATCGACCGGCATGGTCTCCTCCCTGGCAAACCCGCAATGGGGACAGGTAATGACCGAGGCGGCGACGAACGGGGACGGCATGCTCACACTCTAGGCAAACGTGGCGTCGATCGCATGGTCGAGCGTGTCGCGGATGTCGGCGTCGTCGGTGATCGGGCGCACGAGCGCCATGCGGCAGGCGTCGGTCGGTGCGACGTCGTCCTTGATCAAGGTTGCCGCGTAGACGAGCAGACGCGTCGAGATGCCTTCGTCGAGGCCGTGGCCCTTGAGGCCGCGCGCGACGCCGCCGATTTTCACCAGCTTGGCCGCAAGCGCGGCGTCGAGCCCGGTTTCCCTGGCGACGATCTGCGCTTCGAGGTCGGCGCCGGGATAGTCGAAGTCGAATGCGGTGAAGCGCTGCTTGGTCGACTGCTTGAGGTCCTTCATCAGCGTCTGGTAGCCGGGGTTGTACGAGATCACGAGCTGGAAGTCGGGATGCGCGTTGATCAGCTCGCCCTTCTTGTCGAGCGGCAGCGTGCGGCGATGGTCGGTCAGCGGGTGGATGACGACCGTCGTGTCCTGGCGCGCTTCGACGATCTCATCGAGGTAGCAGATCGCGCCGATGCGCGCGGCGGTCGTGAGCGGGCCGTCGAGCCAGCGCGTGCCGTTGGCCTCCAATAAATACCGACCCACCAGATCGGACGCGGTCATGTCCTCGTTGCATGCGACCGTGATCAGGGGCTTGCCGAGCTTCCATGCCATGTATTCGACGAAGCGCGACTTGCCGCAGCCGGTCGGGCCCTTGACCATGACCGGCAGGCGGTTGCGGTACGCCGCCTCGTACAGCGCGACCTCGTTCTTCTGCTCCTGGTAGAACGGTTGCTGCTGAAGTTTGTACTGTTCCTTGTCGACGCCCATGACACTCTCCTGATAGATCGCATTCGCCTGCCGACAGCTGTGCATCGGCAGGCGAATGCGGCGGATATCCGCGTTGCGCCTGTTCTGCCCGGAAGAAAAAACGCCCCCAGCAAGCCGGGGGCGTGTAAGGCAGTGAGGGCGGTAGGATGCGGGCAAGCCCGCCGCGGGTCGCACCCCGCCCGCGGGGCCCTGCTCCGCCCTCGCCGGGCTTATTTATGCACGCCCAGTTTCTCGCGCCAGCCCGGGAAAAGCTTGTCGGCATCGTTCGGGAACGACTCGAACGCGCGCGCGAATTCCTTGTGTTCCTTGGCGAACTCGATCGGGTCGGCACCGGCCTTCCAGCACTCGTACGACTGGCGCAGCGAGATCGCGCCGGCAGCCGGGGAGTCGATGTGGCCGTAGGAGCCGCCGCCGGCGGTGTTGATGACGTTGCCGTGACCCAGGTTCTCGAAGAAGCCGGGCAGGCGCAGCGCGTTCATGCCGCCGGAGATGATCGGGGTGGTGGGCTTCATGCCATACCACTTCTGGAAGTAGACCGGGCCCTGGCACTCCTCGCGCTCGATCATGTAGGCGATGATCTTGTCGTCGCCTTCCCCTTCCATCTTGCCGTAGCCCATGGTGGCGACGTGAAGGCCCGACGCCCCCTGCAGA
>CBJMYK010000209.1:0-3567 GCA_966433795.1 uncultured Thiobacillus sp.
CGTCGTCAACCCGATCAAGGGCAAGCAGCTCACCAACGTGCGGGCCTCGGGCACCGACGAGGCGGTGCGCCTGACGACGCCGATCAAGCTGACGCTCGAATCGGCCGTCGAATTCATCGACGACGATGAACTCGTGGAAATCACGCCGAAGTCGATCCGCATTCGCAAGCGCCACCTTCAGGAACACGAGCGCAAGCGTGCCAGCCGCGCCGCGGCGTAACGCGTCTCGCGCGGACGAACGAAACCCGGCTTCGCGCCGGGTTTTTTTATGTTGCGCCGGTTAAAATCGGCGCCATGCGTCCTGTCGAAATCGGCCTCTTTCTCGGCCTCCTCCTCCTCATCCTGAGCGTCATGCTCCTGCTGCTGCGGATCCGTGCGTTGCGGCGCGAACAACACGACCTGCCTGCCCTGCTCACCCAGGACATGGAACAGCGCCACCGCGCCGTCCTCACCGACCTGCACGCGGGCCTGGCGCAGCAGTCGGACCGGATGCAGAGCCAGTTGGCAGCGTTGCAGATTGCCCAGACCGAGCGCCTTGCCGAGACGCGCGAGACCGTGACGGGGCAGTTCGCGCAATTCCAGACCGCCATGCTCGAGAAACTGATCGAGCAGGGGCGTGCGGAACAGAGCCTGCTGCAAGACACGCTGAAGGGCATGACCGCGCACTTCAACGAACGCGTTCAGCAGCTCTCGCAGACCGTCGACGGGCGACTCGGCGAGATTTCTGGCAAGGTCGCCGAGCGTCTCGACGAAGGCTTCAAGAAAACCAACGAGACGTTTACGTCGGTGATGTCGCGGCTTGCGGTCATCGACGAAGCGCAGAAGAAGATCGAAGGTCTGGCGAGCAACGTCGTGTCGCTGCAGGAGATACTCGGCGACAAGCGCTCGCGCGGCGCGTTTGGCGAGGTGCAGTTGGAAGCCCTGGTGAGGAATGCCCTGCCGCCCGACGCCTACGCGTTCCAGCAGACGCTGAAAAGCGGTGCACGCGCCGACTGCGTGCTGATTCTGCCGGAACCGACCGGAACGGTGTGTGTCGACTCGAAATTCCCGCTCGAAAACTACAGCCGCATGTTCGACGACGCGTCCCCGCCTGCCGAGCGTGACGCCGCGCGGCGGCAATTCAAAATGGACGTCCGCAAACACGTCGACGACATCGCCGCCAAGTACATCGTCGCAGGCGAAACCTCGGACGGCGCGGTGATGTTCCTGCCGGCCGAAGCGGTGTTCGCGGAGATCCACGCCTACCACCCCGACCTCGTCGAACACGCGCAGAAGAAGCGGGTATGGCTCACCTCGCCGACCACGCTGATGGCGGTTCTGAACACCGCGCGCGCGGTGATCCGGGATTCCGAGACCCGGCGCATGGCACACGTCATCAAGGACGAGCTGTCCAAGCTGGGCAAGGATTTCGCGCGTTTCGACGAGCGAATGAAGAAACTCGCCACGCACATCGAGCAGGCGAACAAGGACGTGAGCGACGTGCGCATTTCCAGCGACAAGATCAGCAAGCGTTTCGCGCAGATCGAGCGGGTCGAACTCGAGCATCCGGCGCCTGACGCGGCGCTGCCCGCTCTCGACGACGAATGAGCTGGTTCGCCCGCTGGCGTCGCGAGCGCGTGTTGCGTGGCCACCTCGTCTCGTCGGAGGCGTTCGACGAGACGCTCAGCCGTCTTCCGATCCTGCGCGGCCTGACGCCCGACGAACGTGCGCGACTGCGCCGGCAGGCGAGTCTGCTCATCCACGACAAGACCTTCTCCGCCGCGGGCGGGGCGGAGGTCGACGAGGCGGTGCAGTTGGGCATCGCCGTCCAGGCGAGCCTTCTGACGCTCAATCTCGCCGAGGACAGTTACGCCGGGTGGAACGAGATCATTCTCTACCCCGACGAATTCCTGCGTCCCCGCGAGGAGATCGACGACGCCGGGGTCGTTCACCGGACCCGCGACATCCTCGCAGGGGAATCGTGGCACGGCGGCCCGCTCGTGCTGTCGCTCGCCGACGTCGAGGCAAGCGGCCAGGCCGACGGCTTCAACGTCGTGCTGCACGAATTCGCGCACAAGCTCGACATGCTGAACGGCGATGCCAACGGTTTTCCGCCGCTGCATCGCGGCATGAACGCCGCGGGCTGGGCGGCGGATTTCAGTAATGCTTACGAACATTTTTGTGCCCGCGTCGACGCCGGCGAAGACACCGCAATCGATCCCTATGCCAGCAGCGAACCCGCCGAGTTCTTCGCGGTGCTGAGCGAAGCGTTCTTCGAATTGCCGCACGTGCTGAACGCGGAGTATCCCGCGGTGTATCGGCAAATGGCGCTGTTCTACCGCCAGCACCCACTCGAACGCCTGGAGCGCGCCGCATGAAGCCGGGGCGGCCGCACGCGGCCGCGCGCATGGAGGGCATCGCACCCTTCCATGTGATGGACATCCTGGCCCGGGCGCAAGCGCTGCAGGCAGCCGGCCACGACATCATCCACCTCGAAATCGGCGAACCCGACTTCGCCACGCCGGCGGCGATCGTCGAAGCCGGCGTCGCCGCCCTGCGCGCGGGGCATACCCGCTACACCGGCGCGCTGGGCCTGCCGGCGCTGCGTCAGGCGATTGCGGACTTCTATCGCTCGCGCTGGCACGCAACGGTGGAAGCCGAGCGCGTCGTGGTCACCCCGGGGGCGTCGGGGGCGCTCTTGCTCGCGCTGGGCATGCTGGCCGGCCGCGGCGACGATGTGCTGATGAGCGACCCCGGCTACCCGTGCAATCGGCACTTCGCGCGATTTTGCGAAGCACGCGCGATCGAGGTTCCCGTCGATGCGGCCAGCGGATTCCAGCTCACGCTCGAAGCGCTCGCGCGTCACGCCACGCCGACGACGCGCGCGGTGCTGATCGCCAGCCCGTCCAACCCGACGGGCACGACGATCGACCCGGACGAGTTGTCGCGCATTCGCGCGTGGTGCGCGGCCCGCGGCATCGCGCTGATCGTCGACGAGATCTATCTGGCGCTTACCTACGACGGCGAAGAGCACAGCGCCGCGCGCTGGGACGACGTATTCGTGATCAACAGCTTTTCCAAATATTTCATGATGACGGGCTGGAGGCTCGGCTGGCTCGTCGCGCCGGCCTGGGCGCTGCCCGCGCTGGAACGGCTGGCGCAGAACCTTTTCCTCGCGCCCCCCACGCCGGCACAGCATGCGGCGCTCGCCGCCTTCGAGCCGACGACGCTTGCGACCCTCGAAACCCACAAGGCCGAACTGCGCGCGCGCCGCGATTTTCTTCTGCCTGCGTTGCGGGCGCGCGGCTTCGTGATCCCCGTCACCCCTCAGGGCGCGTTCTACCTGTATGTCGACTGCAGCGCGCTGAGTACCGACAGCCAGGCGTTTGTCCATCGCCTGCTCGAGCAGGCCGGTGTCGCCACGGCACCGGGCATCGATTTCGGCACCCACGGCGCCCCGCAGCATCTTCGCATTGCCTACGCCCAGCCGACAGCACGGCTCGAAGAGGCGCTAGCACGCATCGATCGATTCCTGCGCCCGTAAAAAAACCGGCCCGAAGGCCGGTTTTTTTGTGTTCCCTGACCCGA
>CBJMYK010000210.1:0-3559 GCA_966433795.1 uncultured Thiobacillus sp.
CGGCGCAGTGCCTCGGCGAAGAAGGGCGCACGTACCCGCGCGCGCAACGCGGCGAAACGGAAAGCGTCCTCCTGAAGTGACCGCCGCGCTGCGTCGAGCCGGTCGGCGGATAAGCAAGGAGACTCGAATGGGCAGTGCAAGCAAGCAGGCGCGTGGCGCCGGACGCGCGTCCGCGCGCCCGCGCGCCAAGAAAATCCGCTACGCGGTCGTCGGCCTCGGCTACATCGCGCAAATCGCGGTGCTGCCGGCCTTCGCGCAGGCCGGGAAGAACTCCGAACTGACTGCGCTGGTTTCGGACGACCCGGTCAAGCTCAAGGAACTGGCGCGGAAGTACGGCGTAGACCGTGTCGGCGGCTACGAGGACTATGATGCGCTCCTGGCCAGCGGCGAGATCGACGCGGTCTACATCGCGCTCCCCAATCACCTGCACCTCGACTACACGCGGCGCGCGGCGCGCAAAGGCGTGCATGTGCTGTGCGAAAAGCCGATGGCGGTCACCGCGGCCGAGTGCAAGCAGATGATGCGCGAATGCGACCGACACGCGGTCAAGCTGATGATCGCCTACCGCCTGCATTTCGAGAAAGCCAATCTTGCCGCGGCCGAACTCGTCAATTCTGGAAAACTCGGTGAGCCGCGCATCTTCAATTCGGTGTTCACGATGCAGGTCAACGACGCCGACAACATCCGTTTGCAGGACGAAACCGGCGGCGGCGTGCTCTACGACATCGGCGTCTACTGCATTAACGCGGCCCGGTATCTCTTCCGCGACGAGCCGACCGAAGTCTTCGCGCAAACGGCGCGCAACGGCGAGGCGCGCTTCAGCGAGACCGAGGAGATGGCGAGCGCGTTCATGCGTTTTCCAGGTGATCGCGTCGCGAGCTTCACGGTCAGTTTCGGCGCCGCACGGGGTTCCTCGTACGAGGTCGTCGGCACCGAGGGGACGCTGCGGGTCGCGCCGGCCTACGGTTATGCCGAAGAGTTGAAGCACGTGGTGACGCGGGATGGCAAATCGCGCGAACGCGTATTTCCGCGGCGCGACCAGTTCGCGCCGCAACTGCTCTACTTTTCCGACTGCATTCTGCGCGGCCGCGACCCCGAACCTTCGGGGCAGGAAGGATTGATCGACGTCCGCATCATCGAAGCGCTTTATCGCTCTGCGAAGACCGGCAAGGTCGTGGGCCTGGTGCCCCTGGACAAATCCGCTCGGCCGGGGCGGGCCCAGGAACTGACGCGCCCGGCGATCGAGAAGCCAGAGCTCGTGCACGCGCGCGCGCCCTCGGACAAGGGCTAGACGCGTCGCATCCGCCACGCCGTCTGCAAGCGATCGGAGAATCCTTACAGTTCCGCTTCCCGGCCGCCCACGCCTTCTTCAGTGCAACCGGATTTCGTGCGCCGGGGCGGGCATGTAGATTGCTCACGTGCCTGGACGCTTCGGCCAAGCGAGGCGCGGGTCTGTCCCCTTCCCGCGGCTCGCCGTGCTTGGCATGTCGAGTCCAGCACCCCTTCCCGTTATCAGGAGACAAAAATGAAACTTCGCAACGCCTTGTTTCTCGCCCTGAGCCTCGCCGCGGCGAGCCCCCTGTACGCCCGCGACTATGCCGGCGACGTCAAAGACAACCTCGAGGATCGCGCCGAAGCCCGCTCCGGTATGGCGCGTGACGCCGCCGAACAGAACTACGAAATCGCGAAGGAGAAGTGCCAGATCCTGAGCGGCCAATCCAAGGATGCCTGTCTCGCCAAGGCCAAGGCGGATCTCAAAACGGCCAAATCCCAAGCGAAGGCTGACGAGAAGGGCGGCAAGGCCCAGGCCGAGGCGACCGAGGAGCAGCTGAAGGCGGACTACAAGGCGGCACGCGAGCGCTGCAAGCAATTGTCCGGCAGCGCCAAGGATAGCTGCATCAGCGAAGCCAAAATCAAATATGGGCAATGAGCGCTAGCGCCAACACGCCTATCCTGACGCGCATGCGGGACAGCCTCTCGCGCCGGCCGGTCGGCGGCGCGATCTTTCCCGCTGCGTCGGGTCTCAGCTCCTTTTCCACCCAGGGCCCGATCGAGGAGACGCCAGCGGTAATGAATGCGCTAAACATTTCAAAGCCTGCCGCGCGCACGCGGCAAGCGTTCGAGGCAGAGATGCTCGGAGACCAGTGCGGCGTCAGCACCTCGACGCTGGAGAACATGCGCTTTCCCTACGAGCTGCCGCCTTTGCCTTACGGCCCCGACGCATTGAAGCCATTCATCTCGGGCAACACCCTGCGTTTCCACCATCGCGAGCACCATCAGCGCTACATCGACGGGCTCAACCGCGCGATCGACGACACCGAATACCAGATGATGCCGCTGCGCGCGATCATCCGCGCCACCGCCGGGAAACCCGAATCGGCCGTGATCTTCAACAACGCCGCGCAGGCGTGGAACCACGCTTTTTATTGGGACAGCCTGACGCCGCAGGGCGGCGGCGGCCCGCCGGCGGCGCTCAAAAAAATGATCGACGTCTCGTTCGGCTCGGTCGAGGCGTGTTTGCGGCAACTCGCGCATGCGGCCATCGCGCAGTTCGGAACCGGATGGGTCTGGCTCGCGCGCGACGGCAAGAAGATCCGCGTGGTGCGGACCTGCGGCGCCGACAATCCGCTGACCCAGGAGTTGACGCCGCTGTTGGCAATAGACCTGTGGGAGCACGCCTACTACCTCGATTATCAGAACCGGCTCGAGGACCACGTCAGCGGCGTGATCGGGCGCCTGGTCAACTGGAATTTCGCAGCGAAGAACCTTGCCTGAGGCAGCTTGCACCCCACTATCCCCTGAGGAAGCCGTATGAATCACAGTGTCCGCATGACGCCGGAGCGGGAAACGCCGGTCTACGACGCGGTCAGATATCTGACGAAGGATGAGATCGAGCAGACCGTGCGCCGGAACGCCGCCGCCCGCCAGTTCGACCTCAACGACGAACATCTGAATGTGATCCGTTCCTTGATCGCGCATTACCGGCAGGGCGCCGAAATGCGCAATCGCGGCGTCGACCGGGAGCCGATGCGTTTTCTCGAAGAAGCCTACGCGTTCCGCGGCGGGCGCAGCTATCTGCACCGGCTCTTCGCGGCCGTGGCAGACGCCCGCGGCGTGGTCGCGCCGATACACGAGCTCGCCGGGTTGCCGGCGCTCACCCTCGAAATCAACGCCAGCCGCGGAGCTGCGCCTTGAACAGGCGCGCGTCGCCGCCCTGCGGATGCGCGGCGCAAGTGCGTCGAGCTGACCCATGGCGTGGCGCGCGCTGAAATGGCTGGCGATCACGCTCGCCGTCCTCGTGGCGGCGGTCCTCGTACTTTTCAGTCTGCCGAACTGGAATGCGCTGCGCGACCCGATCGCGCGCGCCGTCACCGAAAAGACCGGACGTGAGCTGCGCATTGGCGGCGACCTGAAGGCAGGCCTCGGCTGGTCTGGCATTCGTATCAGCGCCGCCGACATCAGCTTCGCCAATCCGCAGTGGGCCACTGAAAGAAACATGCTCGATGTCGGCGGCGTCACCTTCCACATCGCGATCCGGCCCTTGTTCAGCCGAAGCCTG
>CBJMYK010000211.1:0-3551 GCA_966433795.1 uncultured Thiobacillus sp.
TCCAGCCGGGGCAGGCCGTGACCCCACAGATAGCGATTGAGAAAACGCACGCGCGACCAAGACCGCATCGCCCAACGCATCACTCCCAGCAATAGCGGGTCGACGGCGATCGCGGCGTCGGGGATGCGGTCCTCGCTGAGTCGTGCGCCCCAGTCGACCGTGTCGCGGTGTACCGCGTAAGCCTCGGGGATCGTCAGGCGGATCTTGTCGACCCGAGCGAGCAGCCAGCCCAGGCGGGTCTTGGCGGCTCCGGCTTCAACCCACTTCAGGTCGTAAGAGCCGACCACGCACGCTTCGAGGGCCTGTTTGTGCGCCTCGCTCAGGCGTCGGGGCGACAGGGGTCGACGCTGTGTCGCGCGGGCTTCGAGGAAAGGAGCTAGCGGCGATGGCTGCCTACCTGCCGGCTCGAACTTCACGCGGAAGCGACCCGCCGCCGCCCCTTCCAACGAAATCTCGGTTTTCCAGCCGTGCAGGCTCGCGGCAATGTCGATCGACTCCAGCAGCCCCCCCATCGCGAGATGGCCGGCGAAATGGTCGAGATTGAAAACCCCGAGCGCCGCCGAGGGTCGGTAGAGCACCTCGATCTCGTCGGCGCGCAGCACCCGGAAACGCCACGGCTGCGTGTTGTCGCCGCTCGGCGCCCAGCGCGCGCGCTCCAGGACGGCCGCGAGCGCCGGCGTCAGGTCCTGCGTTCGCGTTTCAGTCGCCAATTTACATAACCGATCGCGAGGCGGTTGAGTGGATGACGGTTGCCCCCGGGGCGCCACGTGGCGACCAGTTTTCCCGTATAAGCGTCGAATTGAATGCTGTGGGGCACGCCTTTGACGGAGCCGCGGGCCAGCAAAATCTTCAGCGCTTCGGTGCCCGCCATCCCCGCACATAACTGGCACGCTAGTCCGGTCGAGGGCACCCGCTGGGTACGGAAATCGACGATTTCCGGGTACACGAGATAGCCGCGGTGGAGTAGAGCGGGCGCGAGCCCAACCAGAAAACGGACCGGCCATTCCTCTTCCGGCGCGCTTGCAAGCTGGAAATACTCGTCGAAACTCGGGCCGCCGGGAAGGAAATTGAGGACCGCAGCGCCCATGCCGAGCGGCACCGCGAAAGTGATCGGGATACCGCGCGCGCGACACGCGTCATACACGAGGCGCCGCGCCGAAAACACGAAGTAATCGAGGCCGTCGACATACAGGTCGACGCCATCGAGAAAGGCGTCGACGTTGTGCGCCTGCACGCCCTCGTCAAAAAGTCTGATATCGAGTTCGGGATTGACGTCACGCGCCAGACGGGCCATGACCTGGACTTTGGGCTCGCCGAGGCTGCCCATCCCTGCACCCGCCTGGCGGTTGAAATTGACCAGATCAAAGCGGTCGAGATCGGCTAGGTGAAAGCGACCGACGCCGAGTCGGGCCAGCGTGAGAAGATGGACGCCCCCGGCGCCGCCGAGCCCGGCGATCGCTATTTTCTTGCCGCGCAGGCGCTGCTGCTCATCGGGGGTCAGCCAGCCGAGGTTCCGGCTGAAGGCCTCGTGGTAGTCGAACGCGCGCGCACCAGCCGCGTTCAACCTTCCTCCTTCAGCAAGCGGGCCAGGATGCCTTGCTGATCATGAGCCGAGAAGAAATAAGGATACAGGCTGCGGTCTTTGGCCGCTTTCCCCTGGCCGCCGAATTCCTCTATTTTCTTGCGCATGTAGTCGAGCTCCAGATGCATCAGCAGGACCGGGAAGTTGACGCGGTTGTTCATGCGTTCCTCACCGATCTGCTTGAAGCCGAGCATGCGTTCGTAAAAGGCCTTGTGACGGGGAACGATCTCGATGATCGCGTCGGTGCAGTCGTGGATGACGCCATATAGATAGGCAATGTGGATAAGGCTCGCGAGCAATTGCTTCGAACCGATATTCTCGTCGATCGCGAGCTTGCTGAGTTCGCCCACCTTTCTGCCCTGAGCGCGCAGCGCGTCGATTTCCGGTTTGTAAATCTCGTCGACCAGCATGCCCTCCGCCGAGTCGTAGCCGACCGTGACGGTGCCGACTATCTTCTCCTGGTGAAACGACAGGATCGTGATGCGGTTCGGGTACTTTTTGAGCTGGGCCTTGGGGAATCCACGCCAGGCATAGCGCTTTTGCACGAGCATGCTGGCGTTGTTGAACACCTCATCGTGCTGCGCGAAACGCAGCTTGAAAAGTTTTTCGCCCAAGCCCTCTTCCTGAGTCTCGGGGTCGGTTCCGGAAACAG
Organism: uncultured Thiobacillus sp.; assembly: GCA_966433795.1. GTDB lineage: Bacteria > Pseudomonadota > Gammaproteobacteria > Burkholderiales > Thiobacillaceae > Thiobacillus. Next base: position 2,235 of record CBJMYK010000211.1, read on the forward strand.
GACTCAGGTCCTTGAGGCGATAGGGCGACTCGAAGCTGATGATGGTTCGATCGAAATCATCGGCGATGCTCCGGCCGCGGCCGATCAGTTTTTGCAAATCCAGCGTCACCTTGCTACTCCTGATACGTCCGATGGAAAAGGCGTGCCATGTACTTCTTATCGGCCCCCTGCGCTACGAAATTTAGGCCTGCAGCCAGCGTGCCGCGTCGCGCGCGAAGTAGGTCAGCACGCCATCGGCCCCGGCGCGCTTGAACGCCAGCAGGGCTTCGAGGACGCAGGCACGCTCGTCCAGCCAGCCGTTCTGCGCGGCCGCCTTCAACATGGCGTATTCGCCGCTGACCTGGTAAGCATAGGTCGGGGCGCCGAAGGCCTCCTTGACCCGCCGGATGACGTCGAGATACGGCATTCCCGGCTTGACCATGATCATGTCTGCGCCCTCCTGCAGGTCCAATCCCACCTCCCACAGGGCTTCGTCGCTGTTGGCCGGGTCCATCTGGTAAGTCGACTTGTCGCCTTTGCCGAGATTCGAAGCGGAGCCGACCGCGTCCCTGAACGGGCCATAAAAACTGGAGGCGTACTTGGCAGCATAGGCGAGGATGCGCGTATGGATAAATCCCTTGCTTTCGAGCGCCTCCCGTAAGGCGGCGACCCGCCCATCCATCATGTCGGAAGGCGCGACCACGTCGGCCCCTGCCGCGGCGTGGACCAGGGCCTGTTGGGCAAGCACGCTCACGGTCTCGTCGTTCATCACGTAGCCGCACGCGTCGACGAGTCCGTCCTGACCGTGGCTGGTGTAGGGGTCGAGCGCGATGTCCGTGATGATGCCAAGTTCCGGGAAGCGGCCCTTGATCGCGGCTACGGCACGGGGGACCAAGCCTTCAGGGTTGAGAGCCTCTTCGGCGCCGGCGCTCTTGAGCGCCGCATCGATTACGGGGAAAAGGGCGATCGCAGGAATCCCGAGCCGCGCGCAATCCTCGGCGACGGGCAGCACGCGATCGATCGAAAGCCGTTCGACACCAGGCATCGAGCCGACCGACTCGCATCGGTTGGACCCGTCCAGAACAAACAGCGGGTAGATCAGATCCTGAGGAGTGAGGACGTTCTCACGCATCAGGCGGCGCGAGAATTCGTCGCGCCGCATACGCCGCATGCGGCGCCCGGGGAAGTGGCCAAGCGGCACGTTCACAGACATCTCCAAAAATTCGTAATTTCGCGCGGAACTATTTCGCGCCCGATTTGCTCTGTAGAGCAGACGGTCCTGTACCGTCTCCCGCTTCTCCTCCCTGAGCGGGATGCCTTAATCCCCTTAAGGCATTT
>CBJMYK010000212.1:0-3551 GCA_966433795.1 uncultured Thiobacillus sp.
ACCTTGCGAGCGTGCTCGACCGCACGCAGATCGCGACTCTTCTGGTCTTCCTGACCTTCTACGTCCCCTGCGTTTCGACCTTTGCCATGATGTTGAAGCTGCTCGGGTGGCGCGATGCGCTGTATTCCGTGGGCCTCTCGATCGGGGTCGCGCTGGTGACGGCGGCAGCCCTGCGCGGCGTCCTGGAGTTCGTACGCTGGGCGCTATAGCACGTCCCTACCGCTTAAGAAGCGGCGCGAAGTGCCGAATACGTATCCAGGAGCCAAGATCCTCGGTCGACCAGGAACGGGAAAATACAATGACAAACACTGCCAGCGTGTCATGCGATCTGTCCATCGCCAGCCCTGCACGACAGCGGCGTGGGGGCGGCACTCGCGGGCCGAGCGTCGAGCCCCGAGACCGCTAGGCTTCGCGATGCCGCATCAGCCCCCGCTTCCGAGCGCGTGTTCTGCCGCGCCGCGCGACGCCGCGGCGTATGCAAGCCGGCCGAACTATGTCGAGCCGACGATTCGGAGTATCGCCGGCGCGTTCATCGTCCTCTGCGGCATCCTGGTTTATGCCAAGCCGGAATGGTCCGTTCTATGGTCGGCGCTCCTGTGTTTCGTCGGAGTCAATCTGTTTCAGTCGGGGTTCACGCAGTTTTGCCTGATGGAAAAGCTGCTGAAAAAGCTGCGCTTCAAGAGCGAGCTCGAGGAAATCCGTAGTCTCAGTCGCTCTCACGCAGAAGCCGAGGCGCGGGCGGCGTTCTACGACACCCTCGGCCTGCTCAACGAGGTCGTCGTCGAGTTGACGCGAGATGGCGAACTCGCCTTTCTGTCCGAACACTGGGCCAAGCTGCTCGCGGCGGATCCGCAACGCAACGCCGATTTTCTCGGCCACCCCTTCCTGTCCTTCGTCAAAAAACACGACCGCAGTGTGCTCGAGCAGCGCCTCGACGCCTTGCTGCAGGGCGAGCGCGACATCGTGACCTTGCGGTTCCGCATGCAGCGCGACGACGACCTCGAGCACTGGGTCGAGGGCAAGTTCGCCCGCCATCACCAGCATGGCGAGGTGCAGGGGATTCGCGGCGTGCTGCGCGACGTCACCGAGGCCTACGTGCAAGAAAAACGCATCAGCCATATGGCGATGCATGACGCCTTGACCGGGCTACCCAACCGGACCTATCTGGACGCGCGCATCAACGAAGCGATCGAGCGATCGAGCAGCAGCGCGACGAAATTCGCCCTGCTCTTCATCGATCTCGACAATTTCAAGCGCATCAACGACCTGCATGGGCACAAGGCGGGGGATCAGCTGCTCGTCAGCGTCAGCAAGGTGCTGCGCGCCGGCCTGCGCGCGACCGACGTGCTCGCACGCTGGGGCGGTGACGAATTCGTCGTGCTGCTGCCCTTCCTTGGTCACACCGGCGTCGTACGCAGGATCGCGAGCGAACTGATGGGCGGGCTGCAGGCGGATCTCGAAAAGCAATACCGCGACACCTTCGTCACCGTGAGTATCGGAATCGCGGTTTACCCAGACGATGCTCAGTCGGCCGAGACGCTTCTGGTTCAGGCCGACAAGGCCTTGTTCTACGCCAAGTCGCAGGGACGCAACAACATCCAGTTGTACGCGGAATTGCAGACTCGGGCACCGGGCTTCGAAGACGCCGAAATGACGTCTCGCTTCGTGGCTGCGGTCAAACAAAACCTGCTCCAGGTCTACTATCAGCCAGTGATGGACGCGACGGACCCGCGCTGCCCGGTCAGCGTCGAAGCGCTTGCACGCTGGCACGATGACAAGTACGGCTGGGTCAATCCGGCCGATTTCATCCCGCTCGCCGAGAACATGGGGCTCATCAACGAGGTCGGGCGGCAGGTCCTCGAACAGGCGCTCGACCACTTCAGCAAGCGCAGTCAGACCTGCGAGGCCCTCAAGCTCGCGGTGAACGTTTCGAAGCGTCAGTTGATGTCGCCGGATTTCTACCCGATGCTACTCGCGACCGTCGAACGCTTCGGCGTGCATCCGCGTCAGATCAAGCTCGAAATCACCGAGAGCATCGCGCTCGAAGGAATCGAGCGGGCCCGCACGCTCTTGCAACGCCTCTCCGACGCGGGCTTCACACTGTCGCTGGACGATTTCGGTACCGGGTTTTCCTCGCTGTCCCACGTCCACGAACTGCCTTTCGACGAAATCAAGATCGACATTTCGTTCGTGCGACGCATCAAGACGCCCGAAGGGCGCGTGCTTGTCAAGACCATCGTCGACATGGGACACGCCATGCAACTCGCGCTCGTCGCCGAAGGCGTCGAGGACGGAGAAACAGCGGCGATCCTGCAGGACATGGGGGTCGAGATGCTGCAGGGCTACCATTTCAGCCGACCCATGCCCCAAGACGTGTGCGCCGATTTCATCGCCGCGCTCCATTCCCCCCGCCCCGCCGCCGCGTCCGCCGTGTCCTGAGCCGCTCATCGACCTCCGCCGGTCGGCCGGCCGCGACGCGGCATGTGCTATGTTGACTTTGGAGGTAGCCCTGATGAAGAACGGAAATCCGGTACTCAAGTCGGTTCGTGCGGCGCTCGAACGCGATCCGCGCATCAATATGCACCTATGGCCGTTGGAGCTCGACATGACCGACGACGACGCGCTCGTCCTGCAGGGCGAGGTTCAAGACATCGCGGCGAAGAAACGCGCGCTCGAGGTGGCAGGTTCGATGCCCGACGTGCGCGGGATCGTCGATCGCCTGCATGTCGCGCCGGCCGAGCGCAAAGGCGACGGCGAGATCCTCGAGACCCTGGTGCGCCTGTTACTCGATTCGGGCGAGTTCAAAAGCTGTACGGTGCGCGCGATAAAGAAGGGACAGAGCGTGGTCGTGCAATCCGCCGAAGGCGCCGACTATCCGGGCGGCGACCTTCAGGTGGTGGTCGAAGACGGCGTCATCACGCTCGAGGGCTGGCTCATCAGCCTTTCGCACAAGCGCATGGCGGGGGTTATCGCATGGTGGGTGCCGGGCTGTCGCGATGTGCGTGATCTGCTCGAAGTCGCGCCGCCGGAGCAGGACAACGACGGCGAGATCGGCGAAGCCTTGGCCCTGGTCCTGGAGGTGGATCCGATGATTTCGCGTCCGCACCAGATTCGCGTCGAAAGCCGCGACAAGGTCGTGACGCTGGAAGGCTCGGTCGGTACGGAAACGGAAAGAAACCGCGCCGAACACGATGCGTGGTGCATGTTCAATGTCGGGACCGTCGTCAACCGTCTGACCGTCAGCACCTGAGGTTCGCGGCTGAGCGCGCGACGCGCTTCAGCCCGTTATGCCGCCGCAGGCCACGGGGGCGTCCCGACCTCCGCCGCGGCGGATATTGATCGCGGCCTGCTGTTTGACGAGGGTGTCGATCGAGGCGGGCACGACCGTAATCGAGCGGCCGTCGCGCAGAGGTTTAAGAATCCACTTCGCGCTTTGGCCCGGGCGATCGCATCCCCCGAGGTGGATCGATGCGGGCTGGACGACCTTCTCCGGCGCCCCCGACATGTCTATTACGACCCGGGTCTTCCTGCCATCGGGCAGCAACGTGGCG
>CBJMYK010000213.1:0-3538 GCA_966433795.1 uncultured Thiobacillus sp.
GCGCGCTGACCGAGGAAACCGGCACCCAGATCGACATCCAGGAAGACGGCAGCGTCAAGATCGCCTGCACCAGCATGGAAGCCGGCGAACTTGCGAAGAAGCGCATCGAGGAGATCACCGCCGAAGTCGAAGTCGGCAAGGTCTACGAGGGTCCGGTCATCAAGCTCCTGGACTTCGGTGCGATCGTCAACGTGCTGCCCGGCCGTGACGGTCTGCTGCACATCTCGCAGATCGCCCACGAGCGCGTCAACACCATCGGCGATTACCTCAAGGAAGGCCAGGTCGTGAAGGTGAAAATCCTCGAAGCCGACGAGAAAGGCCGTCTGCGCCTCTCGATGAAGGCGCTGCTCGAAGCGCCGGCGCCGGCGACCGGCGACAGCGAAACCCCTGGCTCGGCAGGCTGACCCACCGCCCGCCCGAAAAAAAACCGCGCCATGCGCGGTTTTTTTTCGTTTACGCGATCGCTCAGCCGACTGACGGATGACTCGGAATCCCGCCCAGGCGATAGGCCACGGGACCGCGGCGGATGGGCCATCGCCACGCGGCACGACACGGCTCCCCGAGCTTGATAAGCGCCCGCTCGTCCCGTGGCACGGCGACACAATGGGACGACGCGGACCTTATCGCCGTCCTTGATGCCATCGTGACCGAACAGAAAAAACCGGGAGATGCCGCTGCGGCCCTTACGAGAAACGATTCTCGCGGGCGTAAAAAAACCGCGCTCTTGGCGCGGTTTGCGTCGCTTGCATTAGAGGACCAACTAGGCCGTCGCGCCTAGAAACGCCTCCCACCAGCGCCGGCGCTGCCCGGTCACGACACCGCCTATCTTGAGTTCGCGCGGTGGCGTTCTGCTCATGAGCCAGCCCGGCAGCACCGACGATTTCATCGCGCTCGAGCCGCACGAACTGCCGAGGTGGTTGGGATCGTATATCTTGATGAAATTCGGGGCATCGAGATCGTCGGCATAGACGATCGCGCAATAATCCTCGTGATGCTCGCGCCGCAACAGACCGTCCAGCTCCCGCATGAAGCGCTGCACCGTGTCGGCATCGGAGGGCGCCTGTGGCACCTCCTGCCCGACGGCGTAGAGATACCACCCCGCTGTCACGTCGACTTTCTCCCAGAAGGCCGTCAGCTGCTCCCAACGCATCACGCTATACAGAAGGCCGTTGTAGTAACGATCGAATTCATTGGTGTCAGCCATGGCGGTCATGTCCGGAGTTTGCTGTGCTACTTCGCGACCTGACGCTCGCGAATTTCCTCTAGCGTCTTGCAGTCGATGCACAGTGTCGCGGTGGGTCGCGCCTGCAGGCGATCGAGACCGATCTCGACCCCGCAGGATTCGCAGTAACCGTAGTCGCCGGCGTCGATCTTGGCGATGGTCTCGTTGATCTTCTTGATCAGCTTACGTTCCCGGTCACGGTTGCGCAGTTCCAGCGCCATGTCCGATTCCTGGGTCGCGCGATCGTTGGGGTCGGCGAAAACGGTCTGCTCGTCCTGCATCGAATGCAGCGTCGTATCGATATCCTGCGAGAGCTCGGCTTTCCAGGCGTCGAGCATTTTGCGAAAATGCTCGAGCTGCTTTGCATTCATGTATTCTTCGCCCTTTTTGGCCTTGTAAGGCTCAAAGCGCATCAAAGTTTCAGCCATCTCGTTCTCTTCGAAAATTTCAAATCTCGGGGCGAGCCCAACCCCGACTTAATATCAGAATCGCATTCTTGCCGCAACCCAAATGACACTACGCGCCCTATTATTCGATGTGGACGGCACCCTTGCCGATACCGAACGTGACGGCCACCGGCCGGCCTTCAATCAAGCCTTCGCCGACGCCGGACTGGACTGGCGTTGGGACGTCGAGCTGTACGGCAAACTGCTCGCCGTCACCGGCGGCAAGGAGCGGATGAAACACTACATCAACTGCTACCGGCCGGACTATCGGACGCCGGATAATTTCGACGAAATGGTGGCCGAACTGCATCAGGCCAAGACCCGGCATTATGCCGACCTCGCTGCCCGGGGCGGCATCCCGATGCGCCCCGGGGTCAAACGCCTGCTGGAGGAGGCACGGGCCGCGGGCCTGCGCCTCGCCATCGCCACGACCACAACCCCGGAAAACGTCACGGTCCTGCTGGAACACAGCCTCGGCCCAGGCACCCAGAACTGGTTCGAGGTGATCGCCGCTGGCGACATCGTTCCGGCGAAGAAGCCGGCCCCCGACATCTACCACTACGCGCTCGAAGCGATGGGTCTGCCCGCAGCGGACTGCCTGGCGTTCGAGGACTCGGAGAACGGCTTGCGGGCGAGTCTTGGCGCCGGCCTGAAAACCGTGGTGACGGTGAACGACTACACGGGCGACCACGATTTCAGTGGCGCAGCCGCCGTGCTGTCCGATCTCGGCGACCCCGGTTCGCCCGCGCGGCGCCTGGCCGGCCCCGACCTCACCGGTCCCTACGTGGACGTCGCGTACCTGAGAAGCCTGCACGCGAACGGCTGAGCGCGGCGCTCAGGGGTTGTGCATCAGTGCGGCTTCGAGCGTATTTTCCAGCAGCGTCGCGACCGTCATCGGCCCCACCCCGCCCGGCACGGGCGTAATCCAGCCGGCGCGTTCGACCGCTGTGTCGAAGTCGACGTCGCCGACCAGTTTGCCGTCGGGTAGGCGGTTGATGCCGACGTCGATCACGATCGCGCCCTCGCGCACCCAGTCGCCAGGGATCATGCGCGGGCGACCGACCCCGACGACCAGCACTTCGGCCGAACGCACGAAGCTTTCGAGATCGCGCGTCGCGCTGTGGCAAACCGTGATCGTGCAACCGGCTAGAAGCAGCTCGAGACTCATCGGCCTGCCGACGATGTTGGACGCGCCGACCATGACCGCGTTCTTGCCGCGCAACTCCTCGTTGGTCGCCCGCAGCAAGGTCATGATGCCGCGCGGCGTCGACGGGCGCAGCGTCGGCATTTTCACGGCCAGGCGGCCGATGTTGTAGGGATGGAAGCCGTCGACGTCCTTGTCCGGACGGATGCGTTCGATGACGGTCTCTGCGTCGATGTGGACCGGCAGCGGCAATTGCACGAGGATGCCGTCGATCGCGGCATCGCTGTTGAGCCTGTCGATCAGGGCGAGCAATTCTTCCTGGGTCGTCGTCTCCGGCAGATCGTGCGACACGCTGTTGACGCCGGCGCGCTCGCAGGCGCGCTTCTTGTTGCGCACGTAGACCGCCGAAGCCGGATCGCCCCCGACGAGTATCACCGCGAGCCCCGGCCGCCGCTTGCCCTGCACCTCGCGCTCGGCCACCTTGTCGTGGATCACTGCGAGGATGGTGTCGGCCATCGCCTTGCCGTCGAGTATGCGTGCGCTCATCAAGAGGACCCTGAAGCAAAAGGGGGATTTTCCCGGAAACCGCCCACTTTGCTCAAGCGAAAATTGACCCGGGTGATCCGCCAAGGTATAGTCTCGCCTCTCCGAAATGCGCCCGGATTTTGCGCGTCAGGATTTCGGGGTGTAGCGCAGCCCGGTAGCGCGCCTGCTTTGGGAGCAGGA
>CBJMYK010000214.1:0-3538 GCA_966433795.1 uncultured Thiobacillus sp.
CCTTAACAGCCCGGGCGAGCGCGGTGCCTTGCAGGACATCGTCTACGGCAGCCTGCGCCAGCTTGGCCGGCTCGACGCGTGGCTCGACGTCCTGCTCGAGCGCCCGCTGACCGACCCTCATCTGGGGTCGCTGTTGCGCGTCGCGCTGTACCAGCTGGCCTACACCCGCGCCCCGGCGCACGCGGTCGTGCACAACGCCGTCAGCGCGGCCGGCGGCGGCTGGCGGCGCGGGCTTGCCAACGCGGTGTTGCGCAGCTTCCAGCGCCGGCGCGCCGAACTCGACGCGCTTGCAGAAGCGAAACCGAGTGCGCGCTGGTCGCATCCCGACTGGTGGATCGACAGGCTACGCGCCGGGTACCCCGACGCCTGGCAGGCCATCCTCGCGGCGAGCCTGCTGCACCCGCCTTTCACGCTCCGGGTCAACAGCCGGCACGGGGACGTGCCGAGCTACCTGGCACGACTCAATGAAGCCGGGCTGCCCGCCCATCGCACCGGGCCGCAGGCCGTGACGCTCGACAAGGCCGTGCCGGTGCAGGCGTTGCCCGGTTTTTTCGAAGGCGAGGTCTCGGTTCAGGACGCCGGCGCACAGTGGGCGGCGCGCCTTCTCGATCCCCAGCCGGGCGAACGCGTACTCGACGCGTGCGCCGCGCCGGGCGGCAAGACCGGCCACATACTCGAGCTCGCCGACGTCGAACTGGTCGCGCTCGACGTCGACGCGACGCGGCTCGCGCGGGTGCGGGACAATCTCGAGCGCCTGCACCTGCACGCGAGCCTGGTCGCGGGTGACGCGGCGCGGCCCGACGCGTGGTGGGACGGGCGGCCTTTCGACCGCATTCTGGCGGACGTGCCCTGCAGTGCCTCGGGCGTCGTGCGTCGCAACCCCGACATCAAGTGGCTGCGCCGCCCTGGCGACATCGCTCAATTTGCCGCGCAGCAGGCCGTAATAGTGGAGGCGCTTTGGCGCCTGCTCCGGCCCGGTGGTACATTGCTCTACGCCACCTGCTCGGTATTCCACGAAGAGAACGAGGGGCAGGTGCGGGCGTTTGTGGCGCGCCACGCCCAGGACGCCGAACGCTGTGCGCTTCCTGAACCTTTGTCCGACGGGTCGTTACTGCCTGATGCCGAGCATGATGGTTTCTTTTACGCCCTGCTGCGCAAGATTTGAGCGGGCACTTCGCTGGCTCGCGTGGCTGCTGCTCGCATGCTGCGTCGGCGCGGCGTCCGCGAGCGACCGAAGCGTCGTCAAGCAAGCCGCGATACATTCGACCGCGCAGGGCCATGTCCTCGACGCCGACCTCAAGATCGTGCTCAACCGCACGCTCGAGGACGCGCTTGTCAAAGGCATCAACCTTCACTTCCTGCTCGAACTCGAGCTGACCCGGCCGCGCGACTGGTGGTTCGACGCCGACATCGTCGAAGCGGTGCGCAAGCAGCGACTCTATTACCATCTGCTGCTGCGGCGTTACGTCATCGACTCGGGCTATACGACGCGCACGGCAGGGACGCTCGACGAAGCGCTCGCGCTGCTCGGCCATATCGATGGCTGGCTCGTCGCCGAACGCGGCACGCTCGAGCCGGGGCGGCGCTACGAAGGGCGTCTGCGTCTGCGCCTCGATACCGCCCAGTTGCCCAAGCCGCTGTCGATCGGCGCTGTCGCCGGCGACCGCTGGGAATTCGCCACCCCGTGGTATGGCTGGTCGTTCGACGCACCGCCACCCTTGCCCGCCCCCTCGCCTTCGCCGCCCCTGTCCTGATGCGCCGCCTCATCGCAGTCGTCCTCGTCGTGGCCATCGTGCTGCTGGCGCTGCTGTTCGACGCCAGCCGCGGCAGCAGTGTTTTTTCGGATACGCTGCCGACGCTGTTCGTCGGCGGCGGGGTGCTCGGTGCCGCGCTGCTCGCCCTGCTCGTCTGGCGCCTGTGGTGGCTCAAGAAACGCATCCGCCGCGGCGTCTTCGGCGCCAAGCTGACGCTCAAGCTGCTGCTCATGTTCGGCGTCGTCGCCACCTTGCCCGGACTCGTCGTCTACGGCGCCTCCGTGTTCTTCCTCAACCGCTCGATCGAAACCTGGTTCGACGTGCGCGTCGACAACGCGCTCGCCTCAGGGGTCAAGCTCGGCCAGGCTGCGCTCGACGATTTGTTGCACGACCTCGAGATGAAGGCGCAGCGTATGGCGCTTTCGCTGTCCGATGAAGGCTTGGGGTCGATCATCACCAGCCTGTCGACGCTGCGCGAACAGAGTGCGGTGCAGGAGCTGACCTTGTTCGACGAGCGCGGCGGCGTGATCGCCCACGTCAGTGGCGACCGCGGCCTGCTGCCGGTTTTGCCGGAGCGCGGCGTGCTGTGGCAGGTGCGGCAGGAACAGCCTTACAGCCGCATCGAGGAAGTCGCCGACCGCGGGCTCGTCATGCACGTCATCGTGCCGGTCTACACCAGCGCGCTTACCGGCGAGACACGCGTGCTCCAGCTGGTTCAGCCGGTGCCGGCGACCCTGGCGCGCGATGCACAATCGGTGCAGCTCGCCTACAAGGAATACCAGGAGATCGCGGTTTCGCGCCTCGGGCTCAAGCGTATTTACGGCGTGGCGCTGACGCTTACGTTGATGCTCGCGCTGCTGATGACCTTCGTCATCGCCTATCTGCTGTCGGAACGGCTCGGCGCGCCGTTGCGTACGCTCGCGCGCGGCACGCGCGCAGTGGCCAAGGGCGATTTTTCGCAGATGCCGTCGGTTTCGAGTCGCGACGAATTGGGCGTGTTGATCCAGTCGTTCAATCGCATGACGCGCCAGCTGTCCGACGCGCGCGAACAGGTCGCGGAGAATCACCAGCAGACCGAGCAGGCGAAGGCCTTTCTCGAGCGCGTGCTCGCGAATCTCTCGTCCGGCGTGGTGGTGCTCGACGACGCCTTGAAGGTCCGCACGGTCAACGAAGCCGCGGCGCACATTCTCGGCGTCGACAGCGCTGCGCTCGAAGGCCAGTTGCTGGCCGCGCTCGGGCAGGATGGCGATGCCTTGCATGGCTTCGGCAAAGCGGTCGCGACGCGCTTCGGCGAGCACGAAGGAGAATGGCAGGAACAGGTCGACTACGTCGGGTCGGGCGGCAGGCAAACTTTGCTGCTGCGCGGCACTCACCTGCCGTCCGGCTTCGAACGCGGCTACGTCCTCGTGTTCGACGACGTGACCAAGCTCATCGATGCCGAGCGCAATGCGGCATGGAGCGAAGTCGCGCGGCGGCTGGCGCACGAGATCAAGAACCCGCTCACGCCGATCCAGCTGTCGGCCGAACGCATCGCGCGCAAGCTGGGTGGGCGGGTCGAAGGGCAGGACGCCGAGTTCCTGACGCGCGCAACCCAGACCATCGTCAATCAGGTCGCCGCGATGAAGAACATGGTCGACGCGTTCGCCGGTTACGCGCGCATGCCGCGTGCGCGGCTTGAAGCGCTCGACCTCAATGCGCTGGTGCACGAGGTGCTGAGCCTCTACGACGCCAAGGCGCTCGGCCTGCAACTGCATCTCGGCGACGACCTGCCGCGCGTCGCCGGC
>CBJMYK010000215.1:0-3521 GCA_966433795.1 uncultured Thiobacillus sp.
TCGAGCACGCGATCCTCCATCTCATGTACGCCCGCTTCTTCACCAAGGCGCTGGCCGACCAAGGGCTGATCGGCGTCCAGGAGCCGGTCGCGAACCTCTTCACCCAGGGCATGATCACCCGCGCCGGTCACAAGATGAGCAAGTCGAAGGGCAACGTCGTCTCGCCGCAGAAGGTAATGGACCAGTACGGCGCCGACATCCTGCGTCTGTGGGTCGCGACCACGGACTACTCCGGCGAGCTCACCATCTCCGACGAAATCCTCAAGCGCGTCGTGGAAAGCTACCGTCGCATCCGTAACACGCTGAAGTTTCTGCTCGCCAACCTCTCGGACTTCGATCCTCACACGCATGCGCTGGCAGTCGAGGACTGGCTCGAAATCGATCGCTACGCGCTCGCCTTGACGCGTCGGCTGCAGGGCGAACTGCAGGCGCATTACGACGCCTACGAATTTCACTTCGTCGTGCAGAAGCTGCAGAGTTTCTGCTCGGAAGACCTCGGCGGCTTCTATCTCGACATCCTGAAAGACCGTCTCTACACGACGAGGGCCGACGGCGGCCCACGCCGCGCGGCGCAGAATACGCTTCATCACCTGACCCATGCGCTGGTGCGCTGGATGGCGCCCATCCTGTCGTTCACCGGCGAGGAGGTCTGGACCCAACTTGCCGCCGACGATTCAGTCTTCCTGCATCGCTGGCACACCCTTCCCGAGCAGGCTCGGGAAGACGACCTGCTCGAGCGCTGGACGCGTATCCGCGCCTTGCGCGCCGAAGTGCAGAAGGAACTCGAGACCGTGCGCGTCGCGGGCGAGATCGGTTCGTCGCTGCAGGCCGAAGTCACACTACACGCAACGCCTGCAACCCGGGCCTTGCTGACGCCGCTCGGGGACGACCTGCGTTTCGTACTGATCACTTCGCAGGCGCGTGTCGTTGCAGCCGATGCCGACCGGGTCCAGGTGACGCCGAGCTCAGCGAAAAAATGCGACCGCTGCTGGCACTACCGCGACGATCTCGACGTCGACCCCGAGCACCCGGGACTGTGCGGCCGCTGCGTCGGGAATCTGTTTGGTCAGGGCGAGGCGCGTCGTCATGCGTGATCTCCTTAGCCCCGCAATGCGCAAATGGCTCGGTGTCGCGCTGGCCATCATCCTCGCCGACCATCTGACGAAATTTTGGGTCTCCTCAACGCTCGATTATCAGGAAGCCATCCCAGTGCTGCCTTTTTTTTCGCTGGTGCTGGTGCACAACACCGGCGCGGCGTTCAGCTTCCTAGCGAGTGCGGGCGGATGGCAGCGCTGGTTCTTCATCGCGGTGGGCATCGTTGCCACGCTGGTCATCGTGCGCCTGCTCAGGCGCCATGGCGACGAGCCGCATCTGGCCCTGCCGCTGGCGCTGGTCCTCGGCGGCGCGCTGGGCAACGTGATCGATCGCATCGTGTTGGGCCATGTCGTCGATTTCCTCTACTTCCACTATCGCAGCTTCGCCTGGCCCGCGTTCAACGTCGCCGATTCGGCGATCAGCGTCGGCGCGGCTCTGTTGATCTGGGACAGCCTGCGCGGCAAGCGAACCGCGGCAAACGAATCATGACCGACCGGACCGTCGCGTCCGGCGACACCATCGAACTTCGCTACGCGCTGCGCCCCCGCGGAGGCGACGACCTCGTCTCGAATTTCGACGACCCCGAAGCGGAAACGGTGACGCTCGGCGCCGGCACGCTTGCCCCTGCGCTCGAGCAATGGCTGATCGACCTTGTTCCGGGCGAACGTCACGTCTTCTTGCTCGACCCCTGGCAAGCCTTCGGTCAAAGCGACCCCGACCTGGTTCAAACGCTGGCCAAAGCCGATCTGCCTCCCGCCACGGAATTCGCGCGCGATCATCTGGTCGAATTCGCGATGCCCAGCGGCCAGACCGTGGCTGGACGCATCGTCGAAATCACCGAAGATAAAGTCACGGTCGATTTCAATCACCCCCTCGCCGACCTCTCGATCGAATTCGAGGTCGAAGTCGCTCGCATCCTCTGATGGAAGGCCGCACATGACCGCCACTGTTTTGCTCGCCAACCCGCGCGGCTTCTGCGCCGGCGTCGACCGCGCGATCGCGATCGTCGAGCGCGCACTGGAAAAATTCGGCGCCCCGATTTACGTGCGCCACGAAGTCGTCCACAACACCTTCGTCGTCAACGACCTCAAGGCCAAGGGCGCGATCTTCGTCGAGGAACTCGCCGAGGTGCCGGCCGGCGCGACCGTGATCTTCAGCGCGCATGGCGTGTCGCAAGCCGTTCGGCGTGAGGCCCAAGCGCGCGGACTGAACGTGTTCGACGCAACCTGCCCGCTCGTCACTAAGGTGCACGTCGAAGTCAGCAAGTTGCGAGAAAAGGGCTTCGAGATCGTGATGATCGGCCACAAGGGCCACCCCGAAGTCGAGGGCACGCTGGGCCAGTCCGCGGGCGGCATGTATCTGGTCGAGACCCCGGATGATGTCGCGACGCTCGAGGTGGACAATCCCGATCGACTCGCCTACGTCACCCAGACCACACTCTCAGTCGACGACGCGGCGCGCGTGGTCGACGCGCTGCGTGCGCGCTTCCCCGATATCACGGGTCCCAAGAAGGACGACATCTGTTACGCGACGCAGAACCGGCAGGACGCAGTCAAGAGTTTGGCGCCGCAATGCGATGTCGTGATCGTGGTGGGTTCGCCGACGAGTTCCAATTCCAACCGCCTGCGCGAGGTGGCACGCAATCTGGGTGTGCCGGCTTATATGGTGGACCATGCGAACGAGATCGATCCGCGGTGGATTGAAGGAAAAGAACGGGTGGGCGTGACCGCGGGCGCGTCGGCGCCGGAGGTGCTGGTTCAGGACGTAGTGAAGCGCCTGAGCCAGTGCGGAGCGCGCGACGTGGAAAACCTGCCGGGCGTAATGGAGAACGTAGGGTTTCCCCTGCCGAGAGGTTTGTAACCGGCGGCGTCGGCGCTTATCTCCCCCAGCACTCGGCGACGATAGCACCGGAAGTTTGACCTGCAGCACCCTGCAACCCAGCGTTTGTCAACGTCATGGTTCCACACGCATCCGCGCTCATCGGCCCCGTCGACGTTGGGGTCGCGGACAGGGTAAAACTCTGCGCAGGCGCCGTTCCCATTTCGACTGTAAGGTCGTATTTGGCCGTGCCGTTAACCGGGCTTTGTGTTCGCGGGAGCGCGGCGCTGTCGACCGTCGTACCCGCGCTGGTCTGGTCGTAGCGATTCGCTGTCGTGTAGTTGCGCTCGAGGAACTGCGCGTTCTCGAGCAACAGAGAGCGTGCCTCCGCTCTGTTGGCTCGCTGCACATATTGCGTGTACGACGGATAGGCGATCGCCGCGAGAATGCCGATGATGGCAACTGTGATCATCAGTTCGATCAACGTGAATCCTGCCTGACTGGTTCTTGTCATTCTCACCTCTGGCTTGATCAATTTTTACTGAGGAAAGAGCTGCCGCCACGAGGTCCGCGGGCGTGAGGTGGACGTTGATTCCGAAGCCGCCCCC
>CBJMYK010000216.1:0-3488 GCA_966433795.1 uncultured Thiobacillus sp.
CCCCTCTCCGATCCAGATCTCGACGATGGCCGAGCCGAGGATGTGGCCGGCGTCGCGGAAGCTGCAGCGAACTGCGGGGTGAGGCGCGATTTCGAGGTCGTAGTCGACGCCATTGAGCTGCCGCAGCGCGGTCCGGGCCTCGGCCACCGTATACAGCGGCGTCGCGTCACGCGCGGACGCGCCGTTTTCCGCGGCCTGCCCCAGTCCGCGCCGACCGAAGCGGTCGAGGCTCGCGTATTCGGCTTCCTTTTCCTGGATGTGCGCCGAATCGGGCAGCATCACGGCGAGCAGGTCGCAGGTCGCCCGGGTCGCGTGTACCGCGCCGACGAAACCCTCGGCGACCAGCCGCGGCAGCAATCCGGAATGGTCGATGTGCGCGTGGGTGAGGATGACGAAATCGAGACTGCGCGGATCGAACCCGAATGGCCGCCGGTTCTTCTCGCGCGCCTCGCGCCCGCCCTGAAACATCCCGCAGTCGACCAGGAAGCGAACGCCCTCCGCCTCGATAAGATAGCTTGAGCCGGTCACTTCGTGTGCGGCGCCGAGAAAAGTCAGTTTCATGGTGTCACGCGGTCCCGCGCCGCAGTGTCAGGTCTGTCGTCCCGGCTATGGTAGATGCGTTTGAAGCCTGGGATGATTTTTTGTCGCCGGTTACGGGCTCGGTCCCAGGGTTGAATAGGCACACGGGTTCGCGTCCGTCGGCGAAGCGGTCTCGCGTCGGATGCCCGAAGCCAGTGCCGCGGGCTGCGCTGCAATCCACCTGTCCGGGATTTTCCGGCGCGCCAATCCACTTCACGCGAGAAAGGGGGGACTACCCACGCCAGCGCGCGGCCTGACACCGAGCGGGCTTTCGTCGCCTCGTCAATGCTGGTCGTGGAGCGATTGCGGCCTGATCTGGTAGGTCGCGTGACAGCTCACGCACGTTTGCAAGGTCGTGGACAACTGCCGGAGGCTGTGGCCTGCGTCCTTCATGCTTTCGGCGTCGAGCGCCAAGGCGTCGAAGTCGCGGTGCACGGAAAACCCGAGTTGGCGGAATTCCTGCGGCAGCTTCGCGCGCAGCGCTGGCGGCACCTCGTGGGTCATCTTCAAGCCCATTCCGCGCGCCTCTTCCGCAACCACGGCCATGTCCTGCTCGGCCAACGCGGCGGTCAATTTCTGCACACCCGACAGAAACAGTCGCATCTCCTCGAGGATCATCGCGCGTTCGCCCTCGCTGAGTTCCAGCACGGCGCGCGCGTCGTGGGCGGGGGCGCTCTCACCATGGTGCGAATGGCTATCGGCGGCGGCCACGCTGGTATTTCCTAACAGTCCTAACAGCAAGGCGAACACGAGACGGACTGGCTTCATTTGCTTCACTCCTCGGGGTGTATGGTTGTCTGTGGAAAGGATAAAGTCCCGTTCAAGGCGGCCCACCGGCTGAAGCCGCCCTTTGCTTGAACGACGAGTGTTCCTCCGCTGGCGCCCGCCGGGCCCTGCCGCAACAGGGGCTGTGTCGATCGACCTACGTGATCCGATACAAGCGAGCGAGACCGGCGCGCCGGCTCCCGCCTCCCATGATAGTAATTGATTACTATCTTAAGGCTGGCCGCCCAGCTGCGTCAAGCGCGGCGGGCCTAGCGGTCCGCTAGACATCGGGATCGTCAAGGCACGCGCGCAGCGTATCACGCACCCGGCACATCTCCTCGCTGCCGATCACGTAGGGCGGCATGACGTAGACGACGTTGCCGATCGGGCGGACGAACACCCCACGGCTCAGGGCAAAGCGATGCAGGCGCGCGGCGAAGCCCGGCGCAGCGTCCACGACGTCGAAGGCCCAGATCATCCCGCGCTGGCGAAAGTGACGGACCCGCGGGTGCGTCGCCAGTTGCCCGAGAATGGCCGAGAATTCGGCCGCTTTGAGCCGATTTACGGCAATGACGTCGTCCTCCTCGAAGATATCGAGCACCGCGAGTGCCGCGCGGCAGGCGAGCGGATTGCCGGTGTAGGAGTGCGAATGCAAAAAGCCCTGAGCCGTGGCCTCCCCGTAAAAGGCTGCGTAGACGGTATCCGTCGTCAGGACTGCGGACAGCGGCAGATAGCCGCCGGTGATGCCCTTGGACAGGCAGATGAAGTCGGGACGAACCGGCTTCGTCTGGGGCCCGACGGCGCACGGCGGCGCCTGCTCGAAAGCGAACATCGTTCCGCTGCGGCCGAAGCCGACCGCGATCTCGTCCGCGATCAGGTGCACCTCGTAGCGGTCGCACAATTCGCGGGCGAGCGTGAGATAGATCGGGTCGTACATCGCCATCCCCGCCGCACCCTGCACAAGCGGTTCGACGATGAGCGCAGCGGTGGTCGCGGCATGCTCGGCGAGGTGGGCTTCGAGTGCAGCAGCGCAACGCCGCGCAAACGCCTCGGCCGACTCGCCCGCGGCGGCGAGCCGCGGATCGGGCGACGGCACGCGCGCGCTGTGCCGCAGCAGCGGTTCGTAGGTCGCCCTGAACAGCGGAATGTCGGTGACCGAAAGCGCGCCGACGGTCTCGCCGTGATAACCGTTTTGCAGGCTGATGAAACCATTCTTCTCGGGCCGGCCTGAATTGCGCCAGAAGTGAGCGCTCATCTTCAACGCGATCTCGGTCGCCGACGCGCCGTCGGAGGCATAGAACGCATGGCCCAGTCCCGTCAGCCGCCCCAGCCGCTCGGAGAGTGCGACGACCGGCTCGTGGGTCGCACCGGCGAGCATGACGTGCTCGATCCGTCCGAGTTGGTCGGTGATCGCGGCATTGATGCGCGGGTTGCAGTGGCCGAAGAGATTGACCCACCAGCTCGAGATCGTATCGACGTACCGCCGCCCTTCGGCGTCGATCAGCCACGGCCCCTCGCCGCGTGCGACCGCCAGGGGCGGCGCGGCTTCGAGCTGTTTCATCTGCGTGCAGGGGTGCCAGACGGCGGCGCGGGTCCGCGTTAAAAGATCATCCATGGACTTGAAATTGTCATAGTGCGCCCCTATTATTAGCACTCTGCGGCGGCGAGTGCTAACCACACCTTCGCCGCTTCCTTATTTTCGGGCAGCCGCGGCTGCCGGTTATCAACGCTAGCAATGGAGACTTTGCAATGAAAATCCGTCCTCTGCACGACCGAGTGATTGTCAAACGCATGGAAGAAGAGCGCAAGACCGCCTCGGGCATCGTGATCCCCGACACCGCTGCCGAAAAACCCGATCAGGGCGAAATCATGGCAGTCGGCGCCGGCAAGAAAGACGACCAAGGCAAACTGATTCCGCTGGACGTGAAGGTCGGCGACCGCGTGCTGTTCGGCAAGTACGCCGGCCAGACCGTCAAGGTCGAGGGCGAAGAACTGCTGGTGATGCGCGAAGAAGACATCATGGGCGTGGTCGAGCAGTAATTCCCAATCCCGCACGCAATCCAACCGAATTCAAATTAGGAGTTAAAGCATGGCTGCAAAAGACGTACGTTTTGGCGATTCCGCGCGTCACCGCATGGTGGCTG
>CBJMYK010000217.1:0-3487 GCA_966433795.1 uncultured Thiobacillus sp.
AGCCGCCGCCGCGCTATACGGAAGCCTCGTTGGTCAAGGCGCTCGAGGAATACGGCATCGGCCGGCCCTCGACTTACGCCAGCATCATTTCGACGCTGCAGGATCGCGAATACGTGGTGCTTGAAAAGAAGCGCTTCCAGCCGACCGACGTCGGCCGCCTGGTCAACTGCTTTCTCACCCGCCATTTCAGCCACTACGTCGACTACGATTTCACCGCCAAGCTCGAAGACAAGCTCGACGACGTCTCCAACGGCAAGCGCGTGTGGTCGCGCCTCCTGGGAGAATTCTGGAAGGAATTCGACGGCGACTTGAAGGCCAAGCAGGAGGTCGAGCGCGGCTGCCCCATTCTCGAAGCCTGCCCCAAATGCAGCAAGCCGCTCTTCATGCAGGCGAGCAAGCGCGGCCTCTTCATCGGCTGCTCCGGTTATCCGGAATGCGACTACACGCGGCCGCTGCACCCCGCCACCGCCGAAGGCGACAACATCCTCGGCAAGGATCCGGCGACCGGGCTCGACGTCAAGCTGCTGTCGGGCCGCTTCGGTCCCTACGTGCAGATCGGCGACATGCCCGAGGACAAGAAGGCGGCGAAGCCGCGTCGCGCCTCGTGGCCGAAGGACATCCCGCTGGAGAACGCGACGCTGGAGTTGGCGCTCAAATTCCTCTCGCTGCCGCGTGAGGTCGGCCACCACCCGACCACCGGCCTGCCGATCGTCGCCAACAACGGGCGCTTCGGCCCCTATCTGCTGCACGACGGCAAGTTCAAGTCGATTCCCAAGACCGACAGCGTCTACGAGATCGACCTGCCGCGCGCGCTCGAAGTGCTCGCGATGGAACGGGCGCCGCGTGGCGCCGACTCCGCTGCATCGGTGCTGAAGAACCTCGGGCCGCACCCGGAGGACGGCAAGGACATCACGGTCCGCAGCGGCCGCTACGGACCCTACGTCAAGCACGGCAGCACCAACGCGACGCTGCCGAAAGACATCGCGCCCGAAGAAATCACCCTCGACGAAGCGCTCGAGCTGATCGCAGCGCGCGTCGCCAAAGGCCCGGCGAAGAAGCCGGCGCGCAAGGCGGCGGCGAAACCGCGTGCGACGAAGAGCAAATCCGACGAGGGGCCGGCGAAGTCGCCCGCGGCGAAAAAGGCGACGACCCGAAAGACGACGGCGAAGCCCGCCGCGACCAAGAAAGCGGCCGGCAAGAAACCCTCCGCCTAGCCATGCCCGCCAGCTTGCTTATGGTCAATGCCTTCATCGGCACGGCCGGCTACAAGAAGCTCTATCAGGAACTCGGTTTCTCGGTCACGACCGAATGGTCGGAACGCAAGGCGATCAGTCTCATACGCAGAGCGCCGCCCGCCGTCATCGTCGCGGATTTTTACCATCAGGCCGATTTCCGCGACCGCCTGTCCAATCTCGAGTCGGTGCTCGCCGCCGCGCAAGGCGCGCCCGGCACCCGCATCCTGGTCTTTTACGAGTCCGCACACCGCGCGGCGCTCGACAAGGTCGCCGCACGCATGCGCATCGACGCGGCGCTCGCGCTGCCGGCGGGCGAGGACGAATTACGCTCGATCCTGCAGCAATGGCTTCACGAGACCACCGCAGCGGATTGAACGAAAACTAAACTTTGCGTGGTGGCAGGCCGTTAAATCCGCACGCCAATAAGAACGGAGACGATCATGCGCTTCACCCTTTTGCCGCTCGTGCTGGTTTCCGCACTCGCGCAGGCCGAGCCGCTGACCCTCGGAGTCGTGCTCGATCAGAACGAATCGATCAGCGATACGGGTACCAACCAACGCTATCGCGCCTTCGTCCGCGACGTCGAACGTGCGGTCGGCCAACCCGTCCGCATGCAGTACTACACGCGCGGATTCTCTGCGATCAAGCATGCCAAGGACGGCACACTGGACATGGTATTCGGCCCTGCCCAGGTCATCGCCAACATCGGCAAGTTCAAGTTCGAACCGATTCTCAAATCGAGTGAAATGACCGCGGCGGCCTTCGTCGCCGGCCCTAGCTTCAAGGGCAATCTGGCGATGAAGTCGGGCGCTCGCCTCGGGGTTCCGGACTACGAATCGCTGATGGGCGGCATGGCGCGCAGCGAAATCAACAGCCGCGGCCTGAGCAAACGCGATTTTGCCGAGATCAAGTTCCACCGCATGGCCGAAGCCCCTCTCTACGGATTGAAACTCGGACGCTACGACCTCGCGGTCGCCTCCGCGGAGGAGGCGAAAAACTGGACCGCGAGCAACGGCGGACGCATCGTATTCACGACGACGCCCGTGCCCTTGCGTGCGCTGTCGGTCCAGCCGGATCGCGTGAACGCCGGAATGCAGCAGAAACTGTCGGCGGGGTTGAAAAAAAACAACAGCCTTCAACTCGCGCTCGCCGCGGCGACCAAAGCCGACTTCAAGAGCGTCGCCTCGATGCTCAATACGACGCCTACGGCCCTGCCGGGCGCCAAGGTCATCGGCGCCACCGAGACCCGCGCCCTGATGGCCCAGGGCGTGCCGGTATACGACGTGCGGGTCGACGATGAATACGACCAGGCCCACGTGCCCGGCGCCATCTCCGTGCCTTACAAGGAAGGCAGCGCCAAGGAAGTCGGCTTTGACCCGGCGGACGACCAGTTCGCGCTCAACAAGCTGCCGAAGGACAAGAACGCGCCCTTCGTCATGTACTGCGACGGCACCATCTGCTGGAAGAGCTACAAGTCTTCGGTCATGGCGATCCAGGCGGGATGGAAGAACGTCTACTGGTTCCGCGGCGGGTTCCCGGAATGGAAGGAAGCGGGGATGCCCGTCATCGCTCGCAAAGAATAGACGCTCGCAATCGACTATAAAAACACAGGGACACAAATAGGCTCTTGTTTTGGCGCGCCAGTTCGATCAAGATTGGCGCGGGAAGGTCGTTAACCCATAAGGCGGTACAGCGGGGCGCGACCTATTCAAGGGTGGTGATGGACGCTGGACCGTCCCAAGCTTCTCGTTTTCTCAATTAACCATAGGGATACTCATGAACAAATCTGAATTGATCGACTTCGCTGCCGCCGAGGCTGACATTAGCAAAGCCGCCGCGGGCCGCGCGCTCGACGCCATTCTGGCCGCAGTGGTGAAAGCCGTTTCCAAGGGCGACTCGGTGACCCTCGTCGGCTTCGGTACTTTCAAATCCTCGAAGCGTGCCGCGCGTACCGGTCGCAATCCCCAGACCGGCAACGAGATCAAGATCGCTGCCACGACCGTGCCGCGTTTCACCGCTGGCGCCGGCTTCAAGGCTTCGGTCGCAGGCAAGAAGGCGGCCAAGAAGAAGTAATTCTTCGCCCTGTCAGGGCGTCGCATCAAGCAGGACAAAGACCAAGGGCCTCTTTCGAGGCCCTTGTCTTATTCCGCCTGCTGCCGACCCCGTCGCCTATGCATCGCCTAATGTTTTTCGTTCCCAACTCGAAACGCGAGCCGCGCCTCGGTCGGGCGTGATCTCCCGATGGCGGTTAC
>CBJMYK010000218.1:0-3482 GCA_966433795.1 uncultured Thiobacillus sp.
AAAATAGCCGGCTTTTTATATCGGAGGTATGTCTTTCCCATACGCACAACTAGGGTTTTTCATTTAATCTTGCGGTGCCGGCTTGTGTGTGAGTGAGTTGGCGAACGTACGGCTCTATCGAAAAGCATTGCGGAATCTGACTACACAATAAGCTGTAAACCGGTGGCGGGAGCGTGCTCGCGCCGCAAGTGAAGTGCTATTTGGGGATGGTCGATTTCATGGATGACAGCCGGACGAGACTCGGTTGGCCGGCGCGTGTTGCGCTGTTTGTAGGTGTAGTGACGGTTTTTGGCGGGCTGGCGGGCGCGAGCCTCGTGCGCGACGAGGGCATCGCGCGCTTCTTCGACAACCTGCATTGGACGGCGAGCACGATCACCGCCGCGGTGCTCGCGTGCATCGCCGCAGGCTCGCCGCGTTCCCCCGAGAGTGCGCGCGGGCTGCGCTGGATCGCGGTGGGCCTGACCGCCTATGCAAGCGGCCAGCTCGTCTGGGACGCGCAGGCTTTGCTCGGCTACGCGGCCTTTCCGTCGCCGTCCGATTTCTTCTACCTCCTGCTTGGGCCGCTGGTCGCCGCGGGACTTCTGATCGAGGCCTTTCGCCTTGCCGACGCAGGCCAGCGCAAGACCCTTCTGCTCGATTCGTTCGGCCTCGCCATCGCGGTCACGCTCCTCGTGCTGGTGTTGTATCTGCCGGCCGGCGGGCAGATCAAGCTCCTCAGCGTCGCGGTGATGCTCGCCTATCCTGCGAGCCTGCTCGCCGCGGCATCGATCGGGCTGGTCGCCGAACCGACGCTGCGCCTGAGGTTTTCCTGGAGCTACTGGCTGTTTTTGCTTTCGCTGGTCGGCAGCGCGATCGTCTGGATGATCTGGAACACCTGGGCGCTGCGCGGCGTGACCGCCGTCAACGTCTCGGTCGACGCCGTCTTCTCACTGGCGGCCCTGGGGATGGGCGTGGCGACGCTTTACTGGCAGGTCGGGCCTTCGCACAACGCGCACTGGGACCGCTGGAGCCAGGCGCTCGTGCGCGTGCTGCCGCTCGCTACCGTCGTGCTCGCCGGCACGGCAGTCGTGTTGCTGGGCGAGCGCAGCGACGTCTCCGCGCCGTCACGCACCGCCGTCACGGTCGCCGCGCTGACGGTCATCGTGCTCGCCATGCTCAGACAGGGTATGTTGCTGCGCGAGCACGCCCAGCTCAAGATCGTCACCCGCGACCTCGAGGAAAGCGAGCGGCAAAAGAAACTGATCCTGCATACGCTTCCCGACCTCGTATGGCTCAAGGACACCGACGGCGTCTTCCGGATGTGCAACCCCGCCTTCGAGCGCTTCATCGGCAAGCCCGAATCGGAAGTTTGCGAAGGAACGGACTTCGACCTTTCCCCCGCCGACATGGCGCGCGAGTTCCGTCTCGAGGATGCGCGCGCGATGCTGTCGGACCAACCGGTCAAGAACGAGCACTGGGTCACGTCCGCCGACGGGCGCGACATTCTGCTCGAGTCGATCAAGACACCCTTGCGCGACGGCGGCGGACGGGTGCTCGGCATCCTCGGCATCGCGCGCGACGTCACCGAGCGCAAGCGCTCGAGCGAGCAGCTCGCGCTCGTGAATTTCGCGCTCAACCATGTCAAGGAAGCTGCCTTGCTCGCCGACGAGAACGCGCAGTTCCACTACGTCAACGACGAGGCGTGCCGCTCGCTCGGATGGACGCCCGAGGAGTTGCTGCAGCTCAAGGTCACCGACATCGATCGTGACCTGACCGAGCGCGGCCAGTGGCGCGCCTTGTGGGAGCAGATCAAGACCCATAACTCGATGACGATCGAGGGCGCCTACAAGACCCGCAGCGGCAAGGTCTTTCCCGTCGAGGTCAATGCCAACTATTTCGTCTACGGCGGGCGGGAGTATGTGCTGAGCCTCGTACGCGACGTCACCGAGCGCAAGGAGGTCGAGGCGCAGATCCGCAGCCTCGCCTACTTCGACTCGCTGACCGGGTTGCCGAACCGTCGACTGCTGCTCGACCGCCTGAACCAGTCGCGGCTGACGAGCGAGCGAACGCGCGACTTCGGCGCGCTGATGATCCTCGATCTCGATCGTTTCAAGACGCTCAACGATACGCAAGGGCACGACGTCGGCGACCGCCTGCTCGTCGACGTCGCGCGTCGCCTGGCTTCGAGCGTGCGCCAGAACGACACCGTGTGTCGTCTCGGCGGCGACGAGTTCGTCGTCGTGCTCGAAGGCTTCGGCAGCGACGAGACCTACGCGGTCGCACAGGCCGAGCTGATTGCCGAGAAGGTGCGAAGCGCGCTCAACCAGCCTTATTCGCTGACGAGCAACGGGTCACGCTTCCACAGCACGACGAGCATCGGCCTGACGCTCTTCCGCGGGCAGGAGGCCAGCGCGGACATGCTGCTGAAGCAGGCCGACGTCGCGCTCTACCAGGCCAAGGACGCCGGGCGCAACCTCGTGCGCTTCTTCAACCCCGCGATGCAGGCTGCGATCGACACGCGCATGGCGATGGAAGCGGCGCTGCGCCAGGCCATGGAGCGCAGCGAGTTCTGCCTCTACTATCAGCCTCAGGTCGACCAGCGCGAGCAGGTGATCGGCGCCGAGGCCTTGCTGCGCTGGCGGCCGGAGGGGGGTGAACTGGTGTCGCCGCTCGACTTCATTCCGCTCGCCGAGGAAACCGGCCTCATTCTGCCGATCGGAAAGTGGGTGCTCGACACGGCGTGCGCCCAGCTCAAAGCCTGGGAGAGCGACCCGCGCGCCGCACATCTCAAGATCGCGGTGAACGTCAGCGCGCGGCAGTTCCACGAACCCGATTTCGTCGCAATCGTGCAGGACTGTCTCGCGCGCAGCGGCGTCGATCCGACCCGGCTCCAGCTCGAACTGACCGAGAGCGTCGTGCTCGAAAAAATCGAGACGGTGATCAGCCGCATGGAGGAGCTGAACGCGCTTGGCGTGAGTTTCTGCCTCGATGATTTCGGCACCGGCTACTCGTCCCTGTCCTACCTCAAGCGCCTGCCGCTCGATCAGGTCAAGATCGACCAGTCCTTCGTCCGCGACGTCGTCGACGACACGAACGACGCCGCCATCGTTCAGGCGATCATGGCGATGAGCCGTTCGCTCGGGCTGCAGGTGATCGCCGAGGGCGTCGAAACCCACGCGCAGCGCGATTTCCTGCTCGGAAAATGTCTCGGCTATCAGGGTTTTCTGTTCTGCGAGCCGATCCCGATCGAGCAGTGGGAGCGGGTGCTGAAATAGCGTTCACTGCCGCCGGATCGAGCCGGGGACTTCCGCGAACGCTATTCGTCCATTTCGAACCCGCCGACCGGTTCCGCGTCGTGCATCTGGGGATGCGCGGTGCGCAGCCACCCCGCGCCCAGGTAACCCACGGCGCAGATGATCAGCCCGAGCGGGATGAAGCCGAGCGCGGCCGCGACGACGTTGCGCCGATCGAGCACGACGCCGATCGCGCTCGACACGGCGAGC
>CBJMYK010000219.1:0-3467 GCA_966433795.1 uncultured Thiobacillus sp.
GCGGTCGCCCGCATTGCCGATGCGGTCGTGGTGGGGAGCCACATCGTCAACGAGATCGAGACCGCGCCCGAGGGAGAATGCGGTGCGCGGGTCAAGCATCTGGTCGCCGACCTGCGCCGCGGCGTCGACGCCGCATCGAAGCAAACGGAGAATAAATAATGAGCTGGTTCCAGAAAATCCTGCCGCCCAAGATCAAGCGTCGCGCGCAGACCTCGAAGACGATGCCGGAGGGCCTGTGGTCGAAGTGCCCGGCCTGCAACGAGGTGCTCTACCGCGCCGACCTCGAAAGCAATCTCGAGGTCTGTCCCAAGTGCGGCCACCACCACCGCATCGGCGCGCGGGCGCGGCTCGCGATGCTGCTCGACGGCGAGGGCCAGCACGAGATCGGCGCCCACGTGACGCCGCTCGACCCGCTGAAATTCAAGGACAGCAAGAAGTATCCCGATCGCCTCAAAGAGGCGCAGGCCGGCACCTCGGAAACCGACGCCCTCGTCGTGATCGGCGGCAGCGTCAAGGCGGTCCCGGTCGTCGTGGCGGCCTTCGAATTCAAGTTCATGGGCGGCTCGATGGGTTCAGTCGTCGGCGAGCGTTTCGTTCAGGGCATCGAAGCCGCGATCGAGTCGAACTCGGCCTTCGTCTGCTTCTCGGCGAGCGGCGGCGCGCGCATGCAGGAGGGCCTTTTCTCGCTGATGCAGATGGCCAAGACCTCGGCCGCGCTGACCCAGTTGTCGCGGCACCGCCTGCCGTTCGTCTCGGTGCTGACCGACCCGACGATGGGCGGCGTGTCGGCCAGCTTCGCGATGCTCGGCGACTTGATCGTCGCCGAGCCCAACGCGCTGATCGGCTTCGCCGGACCGCGCGTGATCGAGCAGACCGTGCGCGAGACCTTGCCCGAGGGCTTCCAGCGCGCCGAATTCCTGCAGGAGAAGGGCGCGATCGACCGCATCATCGACCGCCGCCAGATGCGCGACGAACTGGCCGCCACGCTCGCGATCATGATGGGACGCCCGGCGCTTGCCGCCTAGCGCGCCGCTTGCCGCCTGGCTCGCCCGGCTCGAGACGCTGCACCCGAGCGCTATCGAACTCGGCCTCGACCGCGTCCGACGCGTCAAGGAAGCGATGGGATTGGCACCGGATTTCCCGCTCATCGTCGTCGGCGGCACCAACGGCAAGGGCTCGACCTGCGCCTATCTCGGGGCGATTCTCGGCGCGGCCGGCCACAAGACCGGCGTCTACACTTCGCCCCACCTCTTGCGTTACAACGAGCGCGTCCGCATCGACGGCAAGGAGGCCGACGATGCGGATCTCGTCGCCGCCTTCGAAGCCGTCGACCGTGCGCGGGCGGACGTCGCGCTGACCTATTTCGAGTTCGGCACACTCGCGGCCATGGCCCAGTTCATCGCCGCGAAGGTCGACGTCGCGGTACTCGAAGTCGGACTCGGCGGGCGACTCGACGCGGTCAATGTGTTCGACGCCGACGCCGCGATCGTGTCCAGCGTCGACCTCGACCACATGGACTACCTCGGCGACACGCGCGAACAAATCGGCTTCGAAAAGGCCGGCATCTACCGCGCCGGTCGGCCCGCCGTCTGCGCCGACCCCGATCCGCCGGCCAGCCTGCTCGGCCACGCCGCGCAGATCGGCGCCGATCTGCGCCGGCTCGGCCGCGACTTCTCCGCCGGCCAAACCGGGGATCGCTGGACCTATTACGGCCGCGCGCTCACCTGGTCGGACCTGCCCTTGCCGGCCATGGCCGGACCCTGCCAGTTACGCAACGCTGCAGGCGCGCTCGCCGTGATCGAGGCACTTCAAGCGGTCCTCCCTACGCCTGCCGAAGCCTTGCGCAGAGGGATCGCGGCGGCGCGTCTCGCGGGGCGCTTCCAGCGTATCGCGCGCAGCCCCGACGTGATCCTCGACGTCGCGCACAACCCCGAGGCGGCGCGCGCCCTGGCCTCGACGCTGCGGGCGCAGCCGATAGCCGGGCGCACGCTTGCCGTGGTCGGCATGCTCGCCGACAAGGACGCCGACGCGGTCGTCGCGGCGCTGGCCGACGGCATCGACGCGTGGTGGACCTGCACGCCTGATTCCCCGCGGGCGCGCGACGCCAGCTCGCTGGCCGCGGTCCTGCGCGCGCACGGCGTGCGCAGCGTGAACGTGCAGCCGGACGTGAAGGCGGCGCTCGCCGCGGCGCGAAGTGCGGCCGGTGAAGATGATAGAATCCTCGTCTTCGGTTCGTTCTACACCGTCGCTGCAGTCCTCGACCATGCCGCCACCCAGCAGTAGTGAAAATGAGCTCAGACGCCGCGCCCGCAGGCGTCTGATCGGCGCGGTCGCGCTGACGCTCGTTGCGGTGATCGCGCTGCCGCTGCTGCTCGAAGACGAACCGCCGCCCACCAGCTCACTTGCGGTGCGCATGGCGGCGCCTCTACCCGACAGCACGGCCCCTGCGCAGCCGGGGCCTGCGGTCGATCCGCCCGCACCAACCAGCGGGACGGAGCGTTCCGAGCCGTCGACGCCGGCGCCAGCCGAGCCCGAACCGGCGGCCGCTGCACCTAAGCCCCGACCCTCTGCAGCCAGGGTTCCCGAAGCCGCGCCCGCCGCCGAACCCAAGGCGCCCGCACCGACGGTCGCGGCCAAACCCGCTCCCGTCCCACCCCCGCAAAAACCCCAGACATCCACGACCACCGCGCGCGCCGACGCCGAGGCGTTCGTCGTGCAACTCGCCGCCCTGTCCGACGTCGAAAAAGCCGGTGCCCTGAAGGCGCGCGCGACCTTGGCGGGGATGCCGGCTTATACCGATACCGTCGGCACGCTGACCCGCGTCCGCGTCGGGCCTTACGCGTCGCGGGAGGCCGCGACCGACGCGGCGCAGAAACTCGCGCAGAACGGAATGAAAGGGCAGGTGCTCGCGAAGTGAGCATGCTCGACCTGATCGTCGTGCTGGTGCTGGTTCTGGCCGTGGTGCGCGGCCTCATGCGGGGCCTGGTCGACACGCTGTTTTCGCTCGCCGCATGGATACTCGCCTTCGTCGCGGGCAGATGGGGGGCAGTGGCGCTGGCGCCGATGCTGCCGATCGGGATCGAGAGCCCGGCGATTCGCTATTTCGCAGGCTTCGCGGTCATTTTTCTGGTCGTCCTGATCGGCGTGCTGCTGCTCGGGCACGCGCTCGCCTCGCTGGTCAAGGCGGCGGGACTGGGCAGCGCCGACACGGTGCTCGGTGGGGTACTGGGTCTGGCCAAGGGCCTCGTCATCTTGGTCGGCCTCACGCTCGCCGCAGGGCTCACGTCGCTGCCGCGTACGGACTTCTGGAAGCAGGCGATGCTATCCGGCACCTTGCAGTCGATGGCGCAGAGCGCCTTGCCGCTGGTGCCGGCAAGCGTCGCCAAATATGTTCGCTTTGAATAACTTTATGGATGGGTGCACGGTATGTGCGGGGTAATCGGAGTCGTCGCCAATACGGCGGTCAA
>CBJMYK010000220.1:0-3464 GCA_966433795.1 uncultured Thiobacillus sp.
CGACATCTTCCGCGGCGCGATCACCAAGTGGAACGACGCGCGCATCGCCAAGCTCAACCCCGGCGTCAAACTGCCCGACACCGCGATCACGATTTCCCATCGCTCGGATGGTTCGGGCACGACCTTCGTCTTTTCGAACTACCTCGCCAAGCAATCGCTCGCGTTCAAGCGTGACGTCGGCGCCGGCAATACCGTCAACTGGCCCGCTAACGCCGTCGGCGGAAAGGGTAACCCGGGTGTCGCGGCGAATGTCATGAAGATCCCCGGTGCGATCGGTTACGTCGACATCGCCGATGCGATGAAGAACAAGATGACCTTCGTCGCACTGAAGAACAAGGCCGGCCATTACATCGTTCCGAACCAGGACGCGGTCGCCGACGCCGCGGCCGGCGCAAACTTCCAGGTCCGCGGCATGGCGCCCGACCTGCTCGACCAGTCGCACAAGAACGCGTGGCCGATCACCTCTGCAACCTATGTGCTGGCGTACGAACAGGGCGACGCGGCGAAGCAGAAGGGCATCGTCGACTTCTTCAAGTGGTCGCTGAACAACGGTCAGAAAATGGCCGAGGATCTCGGCTTCGTCGCGCTGCCGGCCAACGTGGTCAAGATGGTCGAAGCCGAAATGAAGAATATCAAGTGACGCTCTCCCGGCGCGCCGGGTGCCCGCTCGATGCCCCCGTTTCGGGGGCATTTTTCATCCATTTTTCATTCGCGGCGGCGACCGGGGGCCCCGGGTTCGGAGGGCTGCGAGAGCAGGTCGCCGACCATCCGGCGGAACATCTGCACGACGACGTCACGATCGATGTCCGGATTGCGAATGGCCCGTATCCGCAAGCCCTCGAACATCGCGGAAATGGCTTCGGCCATTCCCGCGAGCGTCGCGTCGCTGTCCCGATGTCCGGCGGCTTCGCGCAGGGTGCGGATCGTTTGCAGCAGGCTTTCGCGACACTGGCGATCAGCGTCGCGCACGATGCGGGCGATGCGGGGGTTACGTGCGGCCTCGGCGACGACCTCGAGCTGAAGGCCTGCGTTGCTCGGATCGAGATTTTGCTGTACGCCTTCGACCGCGCGCTCGATCATCGCGGCCTTGACGTCGCTCGCTGCGCGCAATTCCGCGGTCAGCGTCAAGAGCCGCGTGAGATCCTGGGCGACGATGTCCGCAATGATGGCTTCCTTGTTCTCGAAGTAATGGTAGATGTGTCCAGAGCTCATGCCCGCGACTTTCGAGATCTGGGCAATGCTGGTGCCGTGGAAGCCATGCTGGCGGAAGCACTCGGACGCGGCCGCCCGGATCTGGCTGCGCCGGGCGTCGGCGCGCGTGGCGTCGGCGTGCGGTGCGTCGGCGTGCGGTGCGTCGGCGTGCGGTGCGTCGG
The DNA here is from genome assembly GCA_966433795.1 of uncultured Thiobacillus sp. Taxonomy (GTDB): domain Bacteria; phylum Pseudomonadota; class Gammaproteobacteria; order Burkholderiales; family Thiobacillaceae; genus Thiobacillus. The sequence goes on from CBJMYK010000220.1 coordinate 1,374, forward strand.
CGGGCGGGTGGGCGGCTGTCATGTCGGTTCTCCGGGAAGGGGCGCGTCGATTCGGCGCCTGTCGAAGCTTGCGTCAACAAGGCTTCTAATATAGATTGAACGTTCATTCTATAATAGCGTTTTGCGCCGACGCCGCTATATATTTACCGGTTTGCGCGCCCCAGAACGCTCCGTCTCCACGCCTAATGCTTGTAAAGGTCATCATGCCCACTCGCTGCGCCCTGTCGTCCTCTTCGCTGATGCTCGCACTGGCGGGCAGCCTGTTCCTTGCTGCGTGCGGCGACGACGCGGCGCAGCAAGGCGCACCGGGTGCCGCAGGGCCGGGCGCGCCGGCGGTCACGGTGCTCACCGTGCAAGCCGAGCCGGTGCCGCTCGCGACGGAACTTCCGGGCCGCACGACGCCTTACATGATCGCCGAGCTGCGACCGCAGGTGAGCGGCATCGTCAAGGCGCGGCCCTTCAAGGAAGGCAGCGACGTGAAGGCCGGTCAGGTGTTGTATCGGATCGATCCGGCCCCTTATCAGGCGGCCTATAACAGCGCCGCCGCCAATCTCGCGCGTGCCGAGGCCAGCGTCGACGCGGCGCGGACGAAAGCCGAGCGCTACGCCGAGCTGGTGAAGATCGAGGCGGTGAGCAAGCAGGCCAACGACGAGGCGGTCGCCGCCCTGAAGCAGGCCCAGGCCGAGGTCGGCGCAGCGAAGGCGGCGCTGCAAAGCGCGCGCATCGACCTCGGTTTCACCCGCGTCACCTCGCCGATTTCGGGCCGCATCGGCCGTTCGACCGTGACGCCGGGCGCCCTGGTCACGGCTAACCAGGCGCAAGCGCTCGCAACGGTCCAGCAACTCGATCCGATTTATGTCGACCTCACGCAGTCGAGCGCCGAACTGCTGCGCATGCGTCGCGATTTCGCCTCCGGCAAGGTCCAGCGCAGCACCGACGCCACCGTGCCGGTCGAACTCGTACTCGAAGACGGCAGCGTCTACGGCGCGAGGGGCAAGCTCGCGTTTTCCGAGGTGGCCGTCGACGAAGCCACGGGCAGCGTGACGTTGCGCGCGGTCTTTCCGAATACCGAAGGCGAGTTGCTGCCGGGCATGTACGTGCGCGCGCGGCTGTCGCAGGGCGTGCGCGACGATGCGATTCTCGTGCCGCACGCGGCCGTCACGCGCGACCCGCACGGCAATGCGACCGTGATGCTGGTCAACGCCAAAGGCATCGTCGAGGCGCGCATCGTCAAGGCCGAGCAATCGCTCAAGGACAAGTGGGTCGTGACGGAAGGCCTCGCGCCCGGCGAACGCGTCATCGTCGAAGGCCTGCAAAAGGCGAAGCCGGGTACCCCGGTCCAGGCCCAGCAGGCAGGCTCGCCCGCAGCGGCCGCCCCCGCGGCAGCGAGGAGGTAGCCTGACATGGCGCGCTTTTTCATCGACCGGCCCATTTTCGCGTGGGTCATCGCCATCGTCATCATGCTCGCCGGCGCGCTGTCGATCCTGACGCTGCCGGTTTCCCAATATCCGGCCATCGCGCCGCCGACTGTCGCGATCAACGCGACCTATCCGGGCGCTTCGGCGAAGACCGTCGAAGACTCGGTCACGCAGGTCATCGAACAGAAGCTGACCGGACTCGACCATCTGCTCTATATGAGCTCGCAGTCCGACTCCTATGGGCGGGCGACGGTAACGCTCACCTTCGACGCCGGAACCGACCCCGACATCGCGCAGGTGCAGACGCAGAACAAGCTGCAGCTCGCGCTGCCGCTGCTGCCGCTCGCGGTGCAGCAGCAGGGCGTGCAGGTCGTGAAGTCGACGCGCAACTTCCTGATGATCATCGGCTTCGTCTCCAAGGACGGCTCGATGAGCCGGACCGACCTCGCGGATTTTCTCAACTCGACGGTGCAGGAGCCGCTGTCGCGCGTCACCGGCGTCGGCGAGGTGCAGGTATTTGGCGCGCAGTACGCGATGCGCATCTGGGTCGACCCGGGAAAGCTCAACAAGTACCGGCTGACCCCGGGCGACGTCGAGGCGGCGATCCGCGCGCAGAACAACCAGGTCTCCGCCGGACAGCTCGGCGGCACGCCCGCCGTCCCGGGCCAGGGGT
>CBJMYK010000221.1:0-3446 GCA_966433795.1 uncultured Thiobacillus sp.
CCAGCAGTCCCAGTGGCTCGGGATGGCCGTGCCGGCGCTATTCACGCCGCAGCGCTGGCTCGCGCAGGGCGACACGGTGCAAGTGGGGAACGTCACGCTGGAGGTGCTGCACTGTCCCGGCCACACGCCCGGGCACGTCGTGTTCTACGCGCCGGACGCGCGCCTCGCCTTCGTCGGCGACGTGTTGTTCAAGGGTTCGATCGGGCGCAGCGATTTCCCGCGCGGCAACCATCGCGCACTGGTCGCGGCGATACGCGAGAAGCTCTTTCCGCTCGGCGACGACGTGCGCTTCGTGCCGGGACACGGCGCGATGTCGACCTTCGGTCACGAGCGCCGCGAAAACCCCTTTGTCGGGGACGGGGCGACCTGAGCGCGGCGCCGGCCGGCGGACTCAGTCTGAAGCAGGCTTGGGCGCGAGCGGCGTCACCGCTTCGACGAAGGCGCCGGCCGCATCGGCTGTCGCGCGGTCGCGATCGCGGTAGGGGTTGTATTCGACGATTTCCATCGCGATGAAGTCAGGATCACCGCGCAGCCGCGCCAGCGCCGCGGCGAGCGCAGCGCAGCGGATGCCGCCCGGTACCGGCGAGCCGACTCCGGGTTCCTCCTCGGGATCGAGCGCGTCGAGGTCGACGCTGACGCCGAAGCCGGCGGTATGCGCGCGAACGCGCGCAAGGGCTTCCTCGAACACGGTGGTGAGCCCGCGCGCCCGCACTTCGTCCATGGTGTAGACGCGCACGCCGAGCTGGTGCAGCAGGGCCGCTTCGCCGGCCTCGTAGCTGCGCACGCCGATCAGGCAAAGGTCTCCCGGACGCAGATCCGGCAGCGGCGGGCCGAAGGCGCGCAGGGCGGCGTGGCCGTGGCCGAGCAGGCTCGCGAGCGGCATGCCGTGGAGCTGGCCGCTCTGCGTGGTATCGAAGGTGTGACTGTCCATGTGCGCGTCGATCCAGATCAGGCCGAGCGCGCCGCGGTCGGCGAGCGCGCGCTGGGCGCCGCTCCATGTGCCGATCGCGCACGAGTGGTCGCCGCCGACGACGAGCGGGAAGTTGCCCTCGTCGAGCACGCCGTGGACTTTTTCCGCGAGCTTGCGGTTGAGTGCCGAGACCGCGATGATCGCGGCCTGCCGCGGCATAGGCGGCACGCGCAGGATCGCGTCCCAAGCGAGATGCTGCAGCGGGGTGTCGTGGAACACCGCGTAGTGGTGGAGCGCGTCGGGGCCGGCTGCGCACCCGGGGTCGGGTGCGCCCGCGCAGCTCGCGGCGCCGATTACGATGACACTGCGGTTAGGAAGACGACCGGACATGCTTCAGCCTAGCAGGCGGGCCGCAGGCTGTGCAGCCGAACGCGGGACGGCGTGACTCAGTGACTGGTGCCGGCCGAGCGCGTCGTCTTGTTGTAGACGTTGTACTTGCCCGAGGGCTTGCTCATGGGCAGCCGCTTGACCTCCTTGAAGGTCGCCGCGTCGTAGACGATCAAGGCGCCGTCCATCTCCCAGATGCTGACAAGCGCGTACTTGCCGTCCCGCGTGAATTCGACGTGGGCAGCAGTCTTGCCGGGGATCGGCGTCAGATTGCGCACGACGTCAAGGCTGCGCTTGTCGATGATCGTGAGCGTGTCCTTCGCCGGACTCATGAAGTTGTCGGTCCAGGCATAGGGCGTGTCCTCGTGGCTGCGCATGAAGAAACCCGGCCCCGAGGTGTCGATGCGCTTGATCACCTTCCAGTTCTTCATGTCGATGATGCTGACCACGCCGGATTTGAGGTTCGGCGTCGCCATCACCGGCCGGCCCTGGTATTCCCAGGTGATGCCCGAACCGAGGTGGGGCATGCCGGGGATGTCGAGATCGGCGACCTTGATCCGCGCGTCGAGGTTGACCACCTGGCCCTTGCCGCCCTCGCGCGAGGCGCCCATCAGATGCGCGTAGGACTGGTCGAAATAGAAATCGTCGAGGTAGTCTTCGAGCGGGATGCGGCGGACCGGGAACGGGCCCTTTTCGGCGAGCCCCTCGGCCATGTGGTAATCGTGGACGAGCCCCTGGAAGATCGGCTCGTGGTCGTCGGTGTACGGGATCTCCCACACCTCCTTGACGTCCTTCAGCGCGGCGATGAAGCTCTTGCGCGGCGCCGCATCGTAGACCGCGGAAACGCGCGAGCGCTTGCCGCTGTCGTCCTTCGCCTCGATCAGCTTGAGCGGCTTCAGGTCCACCGCGTCGAGAACCACCAGCGTCTGCGGCAGATAGTTGCCGACGATGACGTAGCGGCCGTCGCCCGACACCGCAAGATTGCGCGTGTTGATACCGGCGCGGATTTCATGCGTGGTCTTGAGGTTCCAGATGTCGAACTTGGAGATCCAGCCGTCGCGCGAGGCGAAATAGACGTAGCGTCCGTCGGGCGTGAACTTGGGGCCGCCGTGCAGGGCGAAGCGCGTCTGGAAACGATGGATCGGGTTGAAGCTGTCGCCGTCGAGGATCGTCGCGTGGTGATCCCCGGTCTCGACGACGACGAAGAGATTGAGCAGGTCGGCCTTGAACGCGGGCTTGTTGGGGAGGCTGCCGGCCTTGAAATGGACGAGCCGCGAGGCCTCGATCTCGGACAGGCCCCAGGCCGGCACGGACGCCGGCGCGGTGTAGACGAAATCCGCGAGCGCGGCGATTTCCTCGGCAGCGAGCTTGTCCTTGAAGCCCGGCATCTGCGAGGCCGCGCGGCCCTCGGCGATCACCTTCGCGGCTTGCGGCCTGCGAAGGCGTTCGAGGTTCTCGGGCAGCAAGGCCGGGCCGGTGCCGCCGAGGCGCCCGGCGCCATGGCAGCTCGCGCAGTGCTGCTGGTAGAGCGCCATCGGCGCGGCGCCGTGCGCGAGGCTGCCGAAAAGCAGCGCGGGCGCGACAAAGACGCAGAACGCGTGCGCGAACTTTCTCATGTGCGCGCCATCCGCCGCAGCGGCACGTAAGGCGTGATCGTGAGCCGCTCGTGCGGCGTCGTCACGCCGATCTCGTCGTCGTCGAGATAGCAGGCGGGGTCTTCCTGCCACGCGTCGCCGGTCAGCTGATACGCGCGCACGCGGGTATTGCCGCCGCAGACGTCGAAGTAGGCGCATTCGCCGCAGCGGCCCTTGACCGTGCGCGGGCTCGCCTTGAGGCCCGCCATCAAGGGGTCGCGCGTGTCGGGCCAGATCTCGGAAAACGGGCGCTCCTTGACGTTCCCGAGCGTGTAGTTCCACCAGAAGGTGTCGGGGTGGACGTTGCCGAGGTTGTCGATGTTGGCGATGTTGACGCCGCTCGAATTGCCGCCCCACTGCGCGAGCTTGGCGCGCATGTGCGCTTCCATGTCGGGGAAGTGCTTGCGGATCCAGAACAGCAGATACACGCCGTCGGCGTCGTTGTTGCCGGTGACGAACTCGTTGTGCCGCCCGGCCTGCTGGTAGCGCCAGCAGGTGTCGAACAACAGGTCCAT
>CBJMYK010000222.1:0-3402 GCA_966433795.1 uncultured Thiobacillus sp.
AAGATCAAGCTGCCCGTGTCTCGGCCCAGTTCAGCCAACTGACCATCCCCGATCCCGTGCCGGCCGGTGCGCCGGATGCCGGGGCGAACATGAAGGCGACCGATTTTCCGTTACTCGACATGCGCGTCGACGATTTCCGGCTGCAGCAGCGGTCGCTCGGGCGGCTTGAACTCCTGGCCCATGGCGCGCCTCAGGGGCTGGTCATCGAGAACCTCAAGCTCACCCACCCCGACAGCGTGTTTGCGATGAATGGCTTGTGGCGTGACACCGGTCCCGGCGAGACACGGGGCGAGCTCACCCTCGAGGTTTTCGACGCCGGGCAGTTTCTGGCGCGCTTCGGTTATCCGGACATGCTGCGGCGCGGACGCGCGAGCGTGCGCGGCGACGCGGCGTGGGAAGGCTCGCCCGCCGACTTCGCCTTTGCGACGCTGGCCGGGCAACTCGGGTTTACGGCAAAAGGCGGACAGTTCCTGCGCGTCGAACCCGGCGTCGGCAAACTGCTGGGCGTGCTGAGCCTGCAATCCCTGCCGCGCCGATTGAACTTTGATTTCCGTGATATCTTCAATAAAGGCTATGCCTTCGACGACATCGAGGCGACACTGCGGGTCGCCCGGGGGGTCGTCTACAGCGACGACTTCAGGATGCGCGGGCCGGCGGCAAAGGTCAACATGTCGGGCCTCGCCGACCTCAATCAGGAGTCGGTGCAGCTGCGGGTCAAGGTGATCCCGAAAATGTCCGAAGGCGTGGCCGTCGCGGGCGCGCTGCTCGGCGGGCCGCTCGCAGGGGTCGGGGCGCTCGCGGCGCAGAAATTGCTGCGCGATCCGCTGGAGGAGGTCATCAGCCAGGAATACATGGTGACCGGACCGTGGCAAGCGCCTGATGTCAAACGTCTCACCAAGACCAAGGCCGAACCCAAATCCCCAGTAGCCGAACCGTGATGTGGAACCCGTAGATGACGACAAAAAAGCCTGTAAAAACCACCGTCGCGCGCTCCAAGGGCGCCCAGGTCAAGAAACCCGCGCTGCAACCCGGCTCGGTGCGCGTGGCGGCGATCCAGATGGCCTCGGGGCCGCACGTGCCGGCCAACCTTGCGGAAGCCGAGCGCCTCATCGAACTCGCGGTCGAGGCGGGCGCGCGCCTGATCGTATTGCCCGAGTTCTTCTGCATCATGGGGATGAAGGACAGCGACGTCGTGAAGGTGCGCGAGGCCGAAGGAAAGGGACCGATCCAGGCCTTTCTCGCACGCATGGCGAAAAAGCACGGCATCTGGCTCGTCGGCGGCTCGGTGCCGCTGGAAGCCAAGGCGGCGAACAAGGTGCGCAACAGTTGTCTGGTCTACGACGAGCGCGGCAAGCTGGTCGCGCGCTACGACAAGATCCATCTCTTCGGCCTCGACCTTGGGAACGAGCGCTACCAGGAGGCAAAGCTCATCGAGCCCGGTGACAAGGTCGTCGTCGTCAACAGCCCCTTCGGCCGCATCGGCCTGTCGGTGTGCTACGACCTGCGTTTCCCGGAACTCTACCGCGCGATGCCAGACGTCGACATCATCGTGATTCCGTCGGCGTTCACGGCGACGACCGGACGCGCCCACTTCGAAACGCTGGTCCGCGCGCGCGCGATCGAGAACCTCGCTTACGTGATCGCGCCGGCCCAGGGCGGCTACCACCTCGCGGGCCGAGAAACCCACGGCGACAGCATGATCGTCGATCCCTGGGGCGTGGTGCTCGACCGCCTGCCACGCGGCTCAGGCGTCGTCATCGCCAACATCAATCCGGCCTACCAGGCCAGCCTGCGCAAGAGCCTCCCGGCGCTGCAGCACCGCTTCATCCCCTGTCAGCAGATACAGGTCGATCTGGTGGAGCGGCGCGCCGTGGCGAAACGCGAGCCCACAAGCAAACAGGACAAGCCATGAACCCGACCGACGCCTTTGTTCCCATCCAGTCCGCCGAACAGCTGTTCCGCTCGGCCGAAGCAACGCTGCTGACGCCGAACGGTCTCGACGCCGACAAACTCGCGCCGGTGTTCGGCCGTCTGCTGACGCATGACGTCGACTACGCGGACCTCTATTTCCAGTACAGCCGCTCCGAAGGCTGGAGCCTCGAAGAAGGCCAGGTCAAGTCGGGCAGCTTCAATATCGACCAGGGCGTCGGCGTACGCGCGATCTCCGGCGAGAAGACCGCCTTCGCCTACTCCGACGACATCAGCCTCGACGCGCTCGGCGCGGCGGCCGACGCCACCCGCGCGATTGCGCGCGCCGGGCAGAACCGCAGCTTCGGCATGGTGCAGCGGGGCGAAGGTCGCCTGCTCTATAACGCAGTCGATCCGCTCGCGAGTTTGCAGGACGCCGACAAGGTCGCGCTCTTGGAGCGCCTCGAGAAAAAGGCGCGCGCGATGGATCCGCGCGTCATCCAGGTGATGGCGAGCCTCGCCTCCGAATACGAAGTGATCTTCGTCGCGCGTTCCGACGGCCACCTCGCGGCCGACGTGCGCCCGCTCGTGCGCCTGTCGCTGCAGGTCATCGCCGAGCAGGACGGCCGCCGCGAGCAGGGCAGCGGCGGGGGCGGCGGGCGCTTCGACTACAGCTATTTCACTGACGACATCCTCGAAAAATACGCGCGGCACGCCGTGCATCAGGCGCTCATCAATCTTGAGGCACGTCCCGCCCCCGCCGGCAGCATGACCGTCGTCCTCGGCGCCGGCTGGCCCGGCATCCTGCTGCACGAAGCGATCGGCCACGGCCTCGAAGGCGACTTCAACCGCAAGGGCAGCTCGGCGTTTTCCGGCCGCATCGGCGAACGCGTCGCCGCGCCCGGCGTGACGGTCGTCGACGACGGCACCATTCCCCTGCGCCGCGGCTCGCTCAACATCGACGACGAGGGCAACCCGACCCAGCGGACCACGCTGATCGAAGACGGTATCCTCACCGGCTACATGCAGGACATGATGAACGCGCGCCTGATGGGCATGCCGATCACCGGCAACGCCCGGCGCGAATCCTTCGCTCACCTGACCATGCCGCGCATGACCAACACCCTCATGCTCGGCGGCGACAAGAACCCCCACGAAATCATCGCCTCGGTGAAGAGCGGCCTCTATGCCGTCAACTTCGGCGGCGGCCAGGTCGACATCACGAGCGGCAAATTCGTCTTCTCCGCGGCGGAGGCCTACATGATCGAAGACGGCAAGATCAGCTACCCGGTCAAAGGCGCCACCTTGATCGGCAATGGCCCCGAAGTTCTGACGCGTGTCTCGATGATCGGCAATGACATGGAAATGGATAGCGGCGTCGGCACCTGCGGCAAGGAAGGCCAGAGCGTGCCGGTCGGCGTGGGGCAGCCGACGCTTCGGATCGATGGGTTGGCGGTTGGCGGAGCGGCCTAACACGGTCTAAAAAGAACAGGC
>CBJMYK010000223.1:0-3401 GCA_966433795.1 uncultured Thiobacillus sp.
GTGAGCTCCGCAGGCCAGGGGTCCCCGCCACACTGCGGCGCACGCAGGTGTTCGCCGGTTCCGCGCAGCCAGCGCGTGCGCACCAGGTCGCCGAGCGCACACGCCGCGTCACCGTCGACCGCGATCATCACGTCGTGCACCGGACCGTAGGCGGCATCGCCGCGCATGCGGCGTGGGTCGTCGGCACGGTGCTCGGGCGTGTCCCAGCGGTCGGCGGCGAGGTCGATTCCGCCGACGAAGGCCATCGTGTCATCGATCACGACGATTTTCTGGTGTTGCGAACCGCCGACCGGGAAGTGGCTATCGAAACGGAAATGAATGCGATGGCGCGGCTGCCATCCGAGGCCGAAAAGCGGCGGCGCTTCACGGTCGACCGCATAGATCATCGGAAAGTCCCAGTCGAGGATGTGGACGTGCAGGTCGTGCTTGCGCTTGACCAGAAAATCCAGAAAATCCCCGAGCACGGGCGGCACGCCACGTGGCTCGCCGGCATGCCAGAGGCGCGTACGGCTGTTGAAATCCCAACCGACGATCAGGATCGAGCGCTCCGCGCGCAGCGCTGCGCGGGCGAATGCGTCGAAGTATGCCGCCCCGTCGATGAGGAAGGCGACGCGGTTCGCGTGCGCGTGGCGCCAGCAGTTTTTACCTTCGACTAAGGTACCCATCGGCCGTCCGCGTGCGTCGCACGCATCCCCCCTCCTTATCGGTTTGCTTGATTCACTATAGATAGGGAGAACCGCTTTCTTCGCCAAGGTTCCCCGACGCCGTGTCTGAAGGGCGGGGTCAAAAAAGTGAGATGTCGCGCAGGTTCGCACCCTGGCGCAGCAGTTCGCGCTGCACATCAGCCGGATCGAGACCGCGCGGCGTAGTCTCGCCGCGCACCGCAAGCGCGGCGCAGGCCCCCGCGGCCTGACCAGTCGCCATGCAGACGACCATGACGCGGTACGACGAGTGCGCCTCGCTGTCGCCGGAAATGCAGCGCCCGGCGGTCAGTACATTGTCGAGCCCCCGCGGCAACAGACAGCGCAAGGGAATATCGTAGGCTTCGTTCGGCGGCAGGCGCTTCAGCACGGTGCCCGTTCCGGTCGCGTTGTGGATGTCGAGCGGATAGGTGCTGCGCGCCACCACGTCGTCGAATTTGCGCGCCGTCAGCACGTCGTCGGCCCTGAGCCGATAGTCGCCCTGTATCCGTCGCGTCTCGCGCACGCCGATCTGAACACCGCTTTGCACCGCATACGACTGTTCGAAACCGGGCACGTATTTGCGCAGAAAGGCGTCGATCTGGCGCATCTGTCCACGGCTCACCCATTCGGCGTAGCTGAGATCGAAGGGGTCGGTCCCGAGCAGCCGCCGCGAGGCGCTCGCGACGCGCGTGCTATTGACGCTGACTTCGTGCAGATGCGGAGTGGCGAACAAGAGTATGTCCTCGCGCGGCAGGTCGAGTTCGCCCGCTGCGGCCGCGCGCGCGACCAGATCCCACAGACCGTGCACGCCGCGCCACTGATCGGGATGCGCTGCGACGTAGGTTTCGAAGCCGACCCGCTCGAAATCCGCGACGCGGAACATCAGCGTCATGGGCTGTACCATGCCATCCGCTTCACGTCCGACCTCGTACGGTGCGCCGGCGGCGACCGCGATATCGCCGTCGCCGGTCGCGTCGACGATCATGCCCGCGCGCACCACCTGCGGCCCGCTCTTGGTCTCGAACACGACGCCTTCGCACCGTCCCTCGCCCAGCACGCCCGAGGCGAACGCGTGGAACAGGAAGGAAACGCCCGCCTCATCGAGCATATCGAGCGCGGTGAGCTTGAACTGCTCGGGATCGAAGGGCACGGTGTAGCCGGTGCTGAGGTCGGGCGGCACGGCGCCGCCGCGCGCGATCATGCGCGCCAGGAAGTCGCGCACGACTCCCGCGATCACCGGCGTGCCGGGGCCGTGGTCGGTCGGCAGGAGCGTGTGCGCGCCGGATTGCTCGGCCTGCGGGCGACCGGTATGAAACGACATCAGCGGCATCACCAGCGCCGCCGTGGCGTTGCCGCCGAGAAAGCCGTAACGCTCGACGAGCACCGTGCGCGCGCCGGCTGCCGCAGCGCCCAGCGCGGCGCCGAGCCCGGCGGGCCCGCCGCCGACCACCAGAACGTCGCACTCGCCGGCAAGGTGCGCCTCGCGGGGCGGAAGCGTCACGGCGAGCGGCTCATCGGGTCGGCACAGTACCGGCATCGGCGTTTTCTCCTTTCAGTTGGGCCCGCGCAGCAGGTGCAGCATGAGCTCGTGCGTCTGTCGCGCCCACGTCTGCAGCGCGGGCAGCGAGCGGTCGATCTGCCGTATGAGCGCGCGGCGGCGGTCCCAGGAGCGGTCGATATGGGCGATCAGCCGCCCGGCGTTGACCAGTTGCAGCGGCGGCGCGCCGACGCCGATGCGATCGATGAAGCCGCCGACCTTGGCCGCATACGGCAGCGCGACGAAGGGCACGCGCTGCAGCGCGGAAAAGATCATGAAGTGCAGGCGCATGCCGACCGCGAACGAAAAGCGGCTGATCAGCGACATCAACTGGCCGGGCGTGTATTCGCCCTTCAGGACCGAGGCACGCTGCGGTCGCAGCATGCGCGCGACGACCGCGTGGCTGTGCTGCATGTCGAGCACGCCGCGTTCCATGGGCACGAACACGACCTCGGCGCCGTATCGATCGACCATGAAGTCGGCCGCGTTGGCGAGCAGCTGGTGGTAAATGTCCTCGCTGAGGTCGGGCGCGGCCGCCCCGGGTTCGCGCACCGACATGCCGACCACTGGGCCCTTCCATTCCACCGCCTCGCGCGGCAGCGCGCTGCGCGGCAGGGGCTCGGGCCTGAGCAGCAGCGCCGGATCGGCGGTGACGACGATCTCGCGCCGCACTCCTGCCGCTTCGAGCACCTGGCGCGCCGCCGCTTCGCGCACCGTGACGATCTTCGCGTCCTCGAGGCACTCGCGCACCGCGTCGAGCGTCGCGCGATCCTCCAGGGGGCCCGCGCCGATCGCATACACCATGTAGGGCACGCCGATTTCGCGCGCGATCATCGCTTCACGCAGGAATACGCGCGCCTCGGAATCGAACAGAATGCCGCCGCCGCCGACGAGCAGCAGGTCGAGCGGCTCGATGAAAGGCAGCAGTTCGGCGCGCGACGCGTCGCGCGTCGAGACCGTGTGCTCGACCGCGTGGCGCTGGCGCGTGTCCTCGGCGTCGCGCGAAAAAACGGTGATCTCGGCTTTGACCGAGGTGCGGATCTGCTGGACGATGCTCTGCAAGATCGCTTCGTCACCGAGGTTCATGCCGCCGTAGGAGCCGACGATGCCGATGCGATAGACCTGCTGCTTGCCTGCCATGCGGGTGCTGCGGCTCACGTGGGAACTCGCCGCCCCTGCGG
>CBJMYK010000224.1:0-3382 GCA_966433795.1 uncultured Thiobacillus sp.
CTTCAAGGCGATCGTCGAAGGCGAATACGACCACCTGCCCGAACAGGCCTTCTACATGGTCGGCGGCATCGAAGAAGCGGTCGAAAAGGCGAAGACGATTCAGTAAGGCGCGAGCGAGGGGCGCGCAGTTCGGCGCCCCGACCTTGACCCTCACCTAACGAGGTACATCATGGCCATGACCATACACGTCGATATCGTCAGCGCAGAAAAGTCGCTGTACTCGGGCACCGCGGAAGTCGTGATCGCGCCCGGCCAACGGGGCGAACTCGGCATCTATCCGCGCCACACGCCGTTGCTGACGACGCTTCGCCCGGGTTCCGTTCGCATCAAGGTGCCCGACCAGGCCGAGGAAGAACTCGTCTACGTCTCCGGGGGCATTCTCGAAGTACAGCCGCACGTCATCACGATTCTTTCCGACTCTGCTGTACGCGGCGCCGACCTGGACGAGGCGAAAGCGCTCGAGGCCAAGCGCGCGGCCGAAGAGGCGATGAAAAACAACGCGGCGACACTGGACTACGCGCAAGCGCAAGCCGAGCTCGCGCAGGCCGTCGCGCAGTTGGCAGCGATCAAGAAGTTGCGGAAGCTGACCTGATTGATCTCTTCCCGCTGCAGAAAAAAGCAACCCGATTCGGGTTGCTTTTTTTTGCCACGGCGACGGCGACGCTAGGGGGGCGGGCGTCCCGGGACGAGGCGCGGCCACGAAGGACTAGTCCGACAGCGCCCCCTCCGCTTCACCGACTGACAGGGGCCGCGCGATCAGCTAGATTGGCGTTGCGACGGGCAGCGGGACGCTCGCGCACTCATTCGAATAAGCCTACTCAAATAAACCAAAAGGATCCAATCATGCGAGTGAACCGCATTCTGTTGCAGACCGGCGTGGCCGCGATATTGTCGGCAGGCGCGATTTCAGGGCACGCGGCCGACGGCGCGCCGGGCGGCACCTTCTACGATCCCAGCAACGCGGCGAGCCCCACTGGGAAGACCACGGGCTACGAGCTTTTTCGGACCATCGGCTGTCCCGGCCGGCAGTTGCTCGACCGGCCGTGCGAAGTGCCGCCGCAGGATAGCGACGGCGACGGCGTCGTCGACGAGAAGGACAAGTGCCCGAACACGCCTGCCGGACGCAAAGTCGGCCCGGATGGCTGCGAGCTCGACCGTGACGGTGACGGCGTCGTCGACGGCGACGACAAGTGTCCCGACACGCCCGCCAGCACCCCCGACGGCTGCCCGCCTGTCGCGCAAGCCGCGCCCGCCGAGCCGGCACCTGCTGAGCCGGCCGCGCTCGCGCCTGCGGCAGCACCGGAGCCGGCCCCGCAGTCGGTCGTGCTCGAGGACGTGAATTTCGAATTCAACAAGGCGACTTTGCGGCCCGAGGCGTATGAGACGCTCGACAAAGCCGTCGAGACCCTCAAGAGCTGGGGCGAAGGTACCGTCGAAGTGGGCGGGCACGCAGACAGCAAGGGTTCGGAAGCCTACAACATGGCCTTGTCGCGGCGCCGCGCCGAGGCGGTACGCGAGTACCTCGTCAGCAAAGGCATCCCGGCGGGGCGGCTGGTGACGAAGGCCTACGGCGAGTCGCAGCCGATCGCGGACAACAGCACCGACGTGGGGCGCTTCAAGAACCGCAGGGTCGAGCTGCAGCCGCAGAAATAGGTCGCCGCGGTCAGCCAAGATACGGGGCTGCGGCCCCGTATTTTTTTCGCGCGGCGCCCCGGCAAACGCATCGGGTCGGGGGCGCGCGCCGCCCAGGTGCTGTGCCGACCCCGGGTTCCGGCGACCGCAGCCAGGCTTTATACTTGGCGCGCGATTTGCTCCGAGCCTCGAGGGGTGACGCCTCTTCCTCCGACAAGAATGCAGCCAACACTCGAAATCCTGATACTCGCCGCCGGCAAAGGAACGCGTATGCGCTCGGACCTGCCAAAGGTTTTGCACAAGCTGGCGGGCCGCCCCTTGCTGGGGCATGTCGTCGCGACCGCCCAGGCCTTGGGCGCGTCGCAGACCTGCGTCGTGTATGGCTTCGGCGGCGAGGCCGTTCCGCAGGCGCTGGCCGACGACGGCTTGACGTTCGTGCTACAGGCCGAACAACACGGGACCGGCCATGCCGTCAAGCAGGCGCTGCCGCGCCTGGGCGACGATAGCGTCGCGCTCGTTCTCTATGGGGACGTGCCCCTGACCCACACGACGACGCTTGAGCCGCTCGTCGCCGCGGCCCGCGCCGGCAAACTCGGACTCCTCACTGTGGATCTCGCGCATCCCGACGGCTACGGCCGCATCGTGCGCGTGGACGGACGCGTCGCGCGCATCGTCGAGCACAAGGACGCGAGTGCCGCCGAGCGCGCGATTCACGAAGTCAATACCGGCATCCTCGCCGTGGCGAGCCGGCATCTGAAGCGTTGGATCGGCGAGCTCAGGAACGACAACGCGCAGGGCGAGTACTACCTGACCGACATCGTCGCGCTCGCCGTGCGCGACGGTGTCGACGTCGATACCCATCAGCCGCAGCACGAGTGGGAGGTCCTCGGCGTCAACAGCAAGGCCCAGCTCGCCGAACTCGAGCGCATCCATCAGAACGAAGTCGCGCAGCGACTGCTCGGCGAGGGGGTCACCCTGATGGATCCGGCACGCCTCGACGTGCGCGGCACCCTCGTCTGCGGGCGGGATGTCACGATCGACGTCAACTGCGTGTTCGAAGGCCGCGTCGATCTCGGCGACGGCGTGCAGATCGGCGCCAACTGCGTGCTGCGCAACGTGTCGATCGCCGCGGGGACGCGCGTCGACGCCTTCACCCTGATCGACGACGCCACGATCGGCGAGGCGAACCGCATCGGCCCGTTTGCGCGGATCCGTCCTGGCACGCGCCTGGCCCGCGACGTGCACGTCGGCAATTTCGTCGAGATCAAGAATAGCGAGATCGACGCGGCGTCGAAAATCAACCATCTCTCCTACGTCGGCGACACGACGATGGGCCAGCGCGTCAACATCGGCGCAGGTACGATCACCTGCAATTACGACGGCGCCAACAAACATCGCACCGTGATCGAGGACGACGTCTTCGTCGGTTCCGACACCCAGCTCGTCGCCCCTGTCACGGTGGGACAGGGCGCGACGCTTGGCGCGGGAACGACGCTTACGCGCGACGCGCCGCCCGGCGAACTGACGCTGTCGCGGGCGAAGCAGCAAACCGTCGGCGGCTGGAAGCGGCCCTTAAAACAGAAAAAGGAAGGCTAAGCATGTGCGGAATTGTCGGCGCGGTCGCGCAACGTAACGTCGTTCCCATCTTGCTCGAGGGCCTGCGCCGTCTCGAGTATCGCGGCTACGATTCGGCCGGTCTCGTGACCATTGATGGCGGGCTCAAGCGTGCACGCAGCGTCGGCCGGGTCGC
>CBJMYK010000225.1:0-3382 GCA_966433795.1 uncultured Thiobacillus sp.
CCGCCTCGGGCATCGGCATCAAGCTCGCCGCGGGCGCCAACGCGCTCGACACTGCCGAAGCCGTGAAGGCCAAGCTCGAGCAGATGAAGGCCTACTTCCCGCCGGGGGTCGAGGCCGTTGTGCCCTACGACACCACCCCCTTCGTGAAGATATCCATCATGAACGTGGTGGAGACGCTGATCGAGGCGATCATCCTGGTGTTCCTGGTGATGTACCTGTTCCTGCAGAATTTCCGTGCGACGATCATCCCGACGATCGCCGTGCCGGTCGTCTTGCTCGGCACCTTCGGCGTGATGGCGGCGTTCGGCTTCTCGATCAACACGCTCACGATGTTCGGCCTCGTGCTGGCGATTGGCCTGCTCGTCGACGACGCGATCGTCGTGGTCGAGAATGTCGAGCGCATCATGAGCGAGGAGGGGCTGTCGCCGAAGGAGGCGACCCGGAAATCGATGACGCAGATCACCGGCGCGCTCGTCGGCATCGGCCTGGTCTTGTCGGCCGTGTTCGTGCCAATGGCCTTCTTCGGCGGGTCGACCGGCGTCATCTATCGCCAGTTCTCGATCACGATCGTCGCCGCGATGGCGCTGTCGGTCCTGGTCGCGATCATCTTCACGCCCGCCCTGTGCGCGACCATGCTGAAACCGGTCGAGAAAGGGCACGGTCACGGCGAGGGTGGGTGGTTCTCCGGCTTCTTCGGCGCGTTCAACCGTATGTTCGCGCGCAACACCGAGCGCTACGAATCGGCGGTCGGCAAGATCCTGGGTCGCAGCCTGCGCTTCCTGGCGATCTATGTCGCGATCCTGGGCGTGCTGGCGCTTCTGTTCTTCCGCATGCCGACCTCCTTCCTGCCGGAGGAGGATCAGGGCGTGATGTTCACCCAGGTCATCCTGCCAGCCGGCGCGAGCCAGGAGCGCACGGTCGAGGTGTTGAAAAAGGTCGAGCACCAGTATCTCGAGAACGAGAAAGGCAACGTGCGCTCGGTCTTCGCCGCCGCCGGCTTCAGCTTCGCCGGTCAGGGCCAGAACATGGGCATCGGCTTCGTCAATCTCGAGCCTTGGGACGCGCGGCACGAACCCGGACAGGATGTGAAGTCGATCGCCGGACGGGCCATGGGTGCGTTCTCCCAGATCAAGGAGGCGATGGTGTTCGCCTTCGTGCCGCCGGCCGTACTGGAACTCGGCACCTCGAGCGGCTTCAACGTGCAGTTGCAGGACCGCGCCGGCCTCGGCCACGACGCGCTGATCTCGGCGCGCAACCAGTTCCTCGGCATGGCCGCACAGGACAAGCGTCTGATCGGTGTACGCCCCAACGGCCAGGACGATGTCGCCGAGTACCAGCTCGACATCGATTACGCCAAGGCCGGCGCGCTCGGCGTCTCGGTGGCGGACATCAACGACACGCTCGCGACTGCCTGGGGCGGCACCTACGTCAACGACTTCATCGACCGTGGCCGCATCAAGAAGGTCTACCTGCAGGCCGACGCCGACGCACGCATGAAGCCCGAGGATCTGGCCAAATGGTACGTGCGCAATGCCGCGGGCGAGATGGTGCCGCTGTCGGCGTTCACCACCGCGCACTGGGCCTACGGCTCGCCGCGTCTCGAACGCTACAACGGACAGCCTTCGGTCGAGCTGCTCGGGCAGGCCGCGCCCGGCCTGTCTTCCGGCGACGCGATGGCCGCAGTCGAGGAAATCATCGCCAAGCTGCCGAGCGGCATCGGCTACGAATGGACCGGCACGTCCTTCGAGGAGCGGCGCTCGGGCACTCAGGCGCCGGCGCTCTACGCGTTGTCGCTGCTGGTCGTATTCCTGTGTCTGGCCGCGCTGTACGAGAGCTGGTCGGTGCCGTTCGCGGTGATGCTCGTGGTGCCGCTCGGCGTGCTCGGCGCCGTCCTCGCGGCGACCGGACGGGGGCTCTCGAACGACGTGTATTTCCAGGTCGGCCTGCTCGCGACGATCGGCCTGTCGTCGAAGAACGCGATCCTGATCGTCGAATTCGCCAAGGCGCAGATGGAGCAGGAGGGCAAGGATTTGATCTCCGCGACGCGCGAGGCGGTGCGCATGCGCTTGCGCCCGATCCTCATGACCTCGCTCGCCTTCGGCTTCGGCGTGCTGCCGCTCGCGCTCGCGAGCGGGGCAGGCTCGGGCAGCCAGAACGCCGTCGGCACCGGCGTGCTCGGGGGCACGATCGCCGGTACCGTGCTCGGCCTCTTCTTTATTCCGCTGTTCTACGTCGTGATCAAGCGGATATTCAAGGACAAGCCGCAGAGCGGCGCGGTCTCTGCGATGCCCGCGGCGCAGGAGCTCAAGTGATGACCCGCCTCCATGTCCAGGGGATTGTGCTCGTCGCGGCCTCGTTGAGCGCATGCAGCATGATTCCATCTTACGAGCGGCCGGCCGCGCCCGTCCCCGAGCGCTTCCCCGACGCCTCGGCCACTGCCGCCACGACGCCCGCCGACGCGATCGCCTGGCGCGATTATTTCGCCGACCCGCGGCTGCGCGAAGTCATCGCACTCGCGCTCGTCAACAACCGTGACCTGCGCGTCGCGGCGCTCAACATCGAACGGGCGCGGGCGCAGTACCGGATTCAACGCGCCGACCTCTTTCCCTCGGTCGGCGTGGACGCTAGCGGAACCGCCCAACGCCAGCCGCGTGATCTCAGCACGACTGGCGACGCCCGCGTCGTGCGCCAGTACAGCGCGACCATCGGTTTTTCGGCCTACGAACTCGATTTCTTCGGACGCATTCGCAGCCTCAACGCCGAGGCCTTGGAACGTTACCTCGGCACCGAGGAAGCGCGCCGCAGCGCGCAGATCAGCCTCGTCGCCGAAGTCGCCAACACGTGGCTGCTGCTCGGTTTCGACCGCGAACGCCTCGCGCTCGCGCGCAACACCTATGAAACCCGGCAGAAGTCGCACGATCTCACGCGCCGCAGCTTCGAGGCCGGCGCGGTCTCGGCGCTCGACCTCAACCAGTCGCAGACGCTGCTGCAGACGGCGCGTGCGGACGTGGCGCAGTTCAGCGCCTTCGTCGCGCAGGATGCGAACCTGCTCGCGCTGCTCGTCGGCGCGCCGGTTCCCGACACTCTGCAACCGGCGCGGCTGCCGGACGGTGTCAGCGCGGTCGCCGAGTTGCCGGCCGGCGTGCCGTCGGACGTGCTGACACGCCGGCCGGATATCCTTCAGGCCGAACGCGCGCTGCGCGCGGCGAACGCGAGCATCGGCGCCGCGCGCGCGGCGTTCTTCCCGAGCATCAGCCTGACAGCCGACGCCGGCACGGCAAGCACGACGCTCGACGGGCTGTTCGAAACCGGGTCGGGCACCTGGCGCTTCATCCCGCAGATCCGCATCCCGATTTTCGAGGCCGGGCGCCTGCGCGCGAGC
>CBJMYK010000226.1:0-3363 GCA_966433795.1 uncultured Thiobacillus sp.
ATTGCCGCGTCTTCGCGGCGGCGATGAAGGCGTCGACGTCGGCGGCGTCGACGACACCCGCGTCGCGCGCGATGCCCGCGGCGTCGAGCAGGGCCTGGCCGCCGGCGTCGACCGCAATCGCCTTGAGGTGGCCGAAGGCGTCATGAACGAAGTCGAGCGCGGCGCTCTCCTTCAGAAGCATTTTCGCCGCCGGGTCCGACAGGACGACCGCGACCGCGTCGAACAGCACCGAGGGCGTGCCGGCGAGCTGCTTGGCGACTTCAAGCGTGCCGCCGTCGGCGAGCTTCACGTGGCCCACGTGCGCCGCGATGATTTTCACGCTGGCACCAGCGTCCGTTGCAGCGCGACGCAGCGCCTCGATGCGTGCGCCGTCCGAGCCGTCGCCGACGAGAATGCCGATCGCACGGCCCATGAGCGTGTCCTTCATCCTGCCGATGATCTGCAACGCGGGCGAGGGCGGCAGGTCGAGCACCGGCGCCGCGGTCGCCGGCGCCCCCGGCAGCGGGTCGATCCCGAGGCCCTTGGCGACGCGGCGCGCGAGGGCGGCGTCGACGTGGCGCAAATGCCCGACCATGGCCTCGCGGATGTGCACGTGGTCGACCTTGGCAAGCTCGAACACGAGTGCCGACGCGAGGTGGGCCTGCTCGTATTCCGTCTGGCTCAGGTAGAACTGCCGCGCCTGACTGTAGTGGTCGGCGAAACGCTCGGCGCGGATGCGCCCCTTTTCCCCGCTCTCGGTCACGGCCGCGCTGCGGAACCCCTGCGGCGTCTCACGCGGTGTGTCCTCGCCGAGGCTGTTCGGCTCGTAGTTCACGCGCCCCTTCGGCCGCTCCATCTGCATGTGGCCGTCGCGCTGCAGGTTGGCAAAAGGGCATTTCGGCATGTTCACCGGCACCTGGTGGAAGTTCGGCGAGTTGAAACGCAGAAGCTGGGTGTCGCCGTAGGAGAAGAGCCGGCCCTGCAGCAGCGGGTCGTTGGAAAAATCGATGCCGGGAACGACGTGCGTCGGGCAGTACGCGACCTGCTCGGTCTCGGCGAAGAAGTTGTCGGGCCAGCGGTCGAGCACCATGCGGCCGATAACCTTGAGCGGGACGAGCTCCTCGGGGACGAGCTTGGTCGCGTCGAGGTGGTCGAAGGGGAAGCGCTCGGCGTCGGCCTCGGTGAAGAGCTGCACGGCGAATTCCCACTCGGGGAAGTTGCCTTCACTGATCGCCTCGAACAGGTCGCGCCGGTGGAAGTCGGGGTCGGCGCCGGCGATCTTGACGGTCTCGTCCCAGATCGTCGACTGCAGGCCCAGCTTGGGACGCCAGTGGAACTTGACGAAGGTCGATTCGCCCTTCGCGTTGACGAGACGGAAGCTGTGCACGCCGAAGGCCTCGATCATGCGCAGCGAGCGCGGAATCGTGCGGTCGGACATGATCCACATGATCATGTGCATCGATTCGGGCGTGAGCGACACGTAGTCCCAGAAGGTGTCGTGCGCGGTCGACGACTGCGGAAAGCCGCGGTCGGGTTCCATCTTGAACGAGTGCACGAGGTCGGGGAACTTGATCGCGTCCTGGATGAAGAACACCGGGACGTTGTTGCCGACGAGGTCCCAGTTGCCTTCCTTGGTGTAGAACTTGACCGCGAAGCCGCGCACGTCGCGCGGCGTGTCGACCGAGCCCGCGCCGCCGGCGACCGTCGACAGCCGGGTGAACACGGGCGTCTTCTCGCCGACCTCGGTGAGAATCCGCGCCGTCGTGTACTGCTCGAGCGACTCGGTCAGCTCGAAATAGCCATGCGCCGCGCTGCCGCGGGCGTGCACCACGCGTTCGGGGATGCGCTCATGGTCGAAGTGGGTGATCTTCTCGCGCAGGATGAAATCCTCGAGCAGCGTCGGCCCGCGCGGGTGGGCGCGCAGCGAATTCTGATCGTCGGAAATCGGCACGCCCTCGTTGGTCGTCAGTGGGGGGTGCGCCCCGCCGGCGGACTGGTGGATTTCGCCTCCGGCACCGCGTTCGAAATCGTGGTCCGGGCCGGACTTCGCCGGCTTTTTGCTCTTGCTCATGGTGGCTGTCCTGCGCACGATGCTGGAGTCGTCTTTATAGGCACCCAGACCGGGTAGACAAGGCCGTGCCGCTGCAGACCGCGGTGGCTCCGCTGAGGATCATCGGTTCGCCTCGACCCGGAGCCCCCGTCCGATCGAGGTTCCACGATGTGAGCCGCCAAGCGGATTCATCGAGGTCTTTCCCTGATGTCCGCGATAGTCGTCGGCGGACGCCACGCAGTCACGGTGGCATCGCACCAATTTGCGGCGCGAGCCCGCGTGCGCGCACCGGCCGCGAGCGCGTGCGCCGGTGCGGCCGCGCTAAACCCTTGAATTTTCACGGTGCCGACGCTGGCACGCCGCCTGCTGAAAGGTAGTCGAGGAGCCAACATGTCTGTCGTGTCATCTGTCTGCTGCTACTGCGGCACCGGTTGCGGGGTGCTGATCGAGGCCGACGCCGGCGTCATCACCGGCGTCGCCGGCGATCCCGCGCATCCGGCCAATCGCGGTCGCCTGTGTACCAAGGGCGCGACGCTGCACCTTGCGGCTGCCGGGTCGGGACGCGCGCGCCGTCCCGAGTTGCGTCGCGACAAGGCGTCAGCGCGCGCATGCACGGGCTGGGACAAGGCCCTCGACCACGTCGCCGCAAAATTCCGCGCCCTCGTCGCCGAACACGGGCCCGACGCGGTCGCCTTTTACATCTCCGGGCAGCTCACGACCGAGGCCTATTACGTCTTCAACAAGCTCGCCCGCGGGCTCATCGGCACCAACAACGTCGACACCAATTCGCGCCTGTGCATGTCCTCCGCCGTCGCCGGCTACAAGGCCACGCTCGGCGTCGACGCGCCACCCGGCTGCTACGACGACATCGAGGCGGCCGGGACGCTATTCATCGCCGGGTCCAACACCGCCTACGCCCACCCGATCCTGTTTCGCCGCATCGAGGCGGCGCGGCGCGCACGCCCCGACGTCAAGCTCGTCGTCGTCGACCCGCGCCGCACCGACACCGCGGCCGAAGCCGACCTGCATCTGGCGATCCTGCCCGGAACCGACGTCGCGCTCTTCCACGCCATGCTCAACGTCATGCTGTGGGAGGATCTCGTCGACCGCGCCTACGTCGACGCGCACACCGAGGGCTGGGCGGCGCTGCGCGACCTCGTTCGCGACTACACGCCGGAGAAGGCCGCGGCGCTCTGCGGCGTCGCCGCCGCCGACATCGTCACGGCCGCGCGCTGGTTCGCGCAGGGGCCGACCCTGTCGCTCTACTGCCAGGGGCTCAACCAGTCGACCTGCGGCGTCGACAAGAACGCGGCGCTCATCAACCTGCACCTCGC
>CBJMYK010000227.1:0-3305 GCA_966433795.1 uncultured Thiobacillus sp.
CCCTCCGGTACGAGCTCCTCGGGATATTCGTAGCGCAGTTCGTCGAGCGAGAAGCTGCAGCGCGCGGCGACCGCGAGCGTCTCGGCCAGCCAGGCGGCCGGATAGAGCGTCGCGAGGTCTGACAATTCGCGCAGATGGCGTTCGCCGTTGGGGTGGAGTACGGCGCCGGCCTCGGCGAGCGGCACGCCGACGCGGATCGCGGTGAGCGTGTCCTGCAGCGCGCGGCGACCCGCGACGTGCATGTGCACGTCGCCGGCGGCGACGCGCGGCAGGCCCGCGGCTTCGCCGAGCGCGTCGAGCATGGCGAGGCGCGCGGCGTCGTCGGACGCGCGAAAGCGCTCGGCGGCGAGCCAGACGCGCCCCGGGAAGCGCGCCGCGATCTGACGTGCCTGCGCGAGCGTCGGCAGCGGTTCGGGCAGAAGCAGGACGAGGCAGCCGGGCAGGCCGCTCGCGAGGAGGTCGTCGAGGGCCAGCCGGTAGCGGCCCTTGAGGGCGTTGCGGCGGCCCAGGGTGATGAAGGCGGAGAGGGCGCCGTAGCCCGCGCGGTCGGTCGCGAGCACGACGAGGCGCAGGCCGTCGGCGAGCATGAACTCGCTGCCGATGAGCAGCTTCATGCCGCAGGCCTTGGCCGCCGTGTGTGCGCGCACGACGCCGGCGAGCGAGCATTCGTCGGTCAATGCCAGCGCCGCGTAGCCGAGCTCGGCCGCGCGCGCGACGAGCTCTTCCGGGTGCGACGCGCCGCGCAGGAAGGTGAAGTTGCTCAGGCAGTGCAGCTCGGCGTAGGCGGTCATGGCTTTCCCGGCTCAGGCGAAGAGCCCGTGCACGAACCATTCGCCGGTCGCGCGTTCGCAGTACACCCACAGCCGGGCGCCGGCGCGGTCCTGCGCGACGTAGTAATCGCGCGTCGCGTCGCGCCCGTCCCACCAGCCGCTCTCGATGCGTTCCACGGCGCCTTTGAGGACGAGGTCGCCGTTGCGGCAGGGGACGGGACGCGGCAGCAGCCACAGCGGGCGCTTGGGGGCCGCGGCAGGCTTGGTCCGGGCGCCGGCTTCGCAGCGGCGCCAGGCGCGTTCGGGGCGATGATCGGCCACGGATTCGACGCCGTAGACCGCGTCGCGGCCGAGGCGGACGCGCAGGCGTTCGAGCAGGAGGTCGCCGTCGCCGGCTTCCTCGCCGCGCTGGAACAGGTCCGGGATCGACCCGTGCAAAGGCTGGAGGCGACGCGCCCTGAGCCGGACCGCATATACCGGCGCCGGCAGGACGGTGCGCTCGAGTGTTTCGCGCAGCAGGAGCAGCATGCGGCTCGCCGCGCGCACCGGCTTGACGAAGCCGAGCTTGAGGACAGTGTCCGGCCGACCTTCGTGGCGGCAGACGTATTCGAGTGCCTGCACGCCGGCCTGGCGCAGCGCGAGATAGCCTTCGAGCTCCGGCAGCAGGCGGCGCGCGACGAAGAGCAGGGCTTCGGCGTGCTCGACCGGCGCCGGCAGTTCGAGGCGGCGCTCGAAACGCGGCGGCGGCGCGAAAAAAGCGCGTGGTTCGGGCAGGTGGCCGAGCGCCCGGTCGAGCTGGTTGAGCAGGCCCTGGCCGTAGCGGCGCGCGAGACCGGCCCGTGGCAGCTTCAGGCAATCGCCCAGGGTGTGCGCGCCGACGAGGTCGAGGCTTTCGCGTGTGTCGGGAGAAAGATCGAGCAGGCCGACCGGCAGGCGGGCGAGCCTGGCTTCGAGGGCGTCTGCGTCGACGGCGGTTTCCTCGCCGGCCTGCGCGAGCAGCCACGCGCCGAGCGCGGTCGGCGCGCAGGCGGAAGTGGCGCTATAGGCCATGGCGTCGATGCCTTCGCGGACCCGGGTCCGCAGGTTGTCGAGGCCGCGGTGCAGGGTCAGGCAAGTGCCGACTTCGAGCAGCAAGCCGTCGGGCGCCTGCAGGCTCACTGAAGGGGTGAAGCGTCCCGCCCACGCTGCAAGTCCTGTCAGGGCCGCCTGTTCGGCCACGGGGTCGCGCTGGCGCACGACGAGCTCGTCAGCCAGCGCCTGCGCGGCGGAAGCGGCCATCCCGGGGCGCACGCCGCACTCGGCGGCCGGGTCGTTGCGGGCGACGACCGCGGTGCGGTTGCCCTGCTTCTCGACGACGGCGAGCGGCAGGACGGATGCGCTTCCCCGGGTAAAGACTTCGAGGGAAAGCGCCGGGAAATGGAGGGCGAGCCACAACATGAGACTTACTCACACCCCGCTTCAGGAAGCGTGCGAAACGGTTTTCCGTGCCGGGCCTGTCGACAGCGCGGACGCGGACGCCGGGCCACTGCCCGCAGGCCGCAGGTCGAGATGGAGCGGACGCCCCAGCGGATTGCCGCGGCGCTTGACGATGTGCACCGCAAGCCCGTCGGGGCGGGGCTCGAGGCGCAGCCGCAGGCCGGCCGGGGAGCGTTCCTGAGCGGCCGCCGCGCTGCGGAACAGCACGCCCCAGCTGCGCCCCAATTCGGCGCCGAGCTGCAGACGGCGCATGCGTTTCTCGTCGGGCATTTCGAGCCAGTTCAGCACCGCGCCGCAGGCGCCGGAGCGCAGCGCCTGTTCGGCCGTCCACCAGGCGTCGGCCGGCGATTGCGGGCGCGCGATCAAGAGCCGTTCGAGGCGGATGCCGGACGCGGCCAGCGCCGGGGCATAGGGCACGTGCGGCGGCGCGACCCAGGCGAGCCAGGCGCTTTGCCCGGATACGCGGGCGAGGGCGGGGAGCAGCAGGCGCAATTCGCCGATGCCTTCGCGTTCGAGCAGGATCTCGGTCAGCGTTCCGCGCGGCCAGCCACCGCCCGGCAGCTCGGCGTCGAGCTCGGCGAACCCGGTCGGCAGCGTCTCCTCGCTTGCCTGCGCGAGCTGCTTGCCACGCCAGATGCCCGGGTGCTGCAGCACGCTTTCGAGGGCGGCGCTCATCGCGGGGCGGGGCGGGTCGCGCCCCGCTTGAAACCGAGCCCGGCGTCGGGCGAGCCAAGCCCGCAGCGCGGCCCGATCCGGGCACGCGGGCCGCGGGCTTCGCGGTCGCGGATCCGGTACCGGATTTTCTGCGGACGGGGGGTGAGAGGGGACATGCGGGCTCCTGCAAAACTACTGTTTATTTATACAGTATTCGGGGCGCGATTCCAAGCCGCAAAAAATCCTGCGCGACGGCGCGAACTCGCTCGCGCCGCGTCCGCGGCGGGGCGCCGCCATGTATTCCTTTGAACCATATACCGGGCGTCCAATCAGACTTGATCTGCTCGTGTACAAAGGGGAGACCAGCATGGACGCGCCGACACCCGCCACGGCCCTGACACCGGT